>JAYUYY010000421.1:0-5748 GCA_043752225.1 Sandaracinaceae bacterium
CGCCGGATGATCTCGCGAACAAGACCTTCACGATCTCCAACCCGGGTCGCAAGGGCAATCTGTTCGGTGGCGCGATCATCTCTCAGCCCAACGTTGGCATCCTGCGCACGGGCGAGATCAAGAAGCGCGTGGTGGTGGTGGAGCGCGACGACGAAGACTTGATGGCCATCCATCCAGTCATGCACATGGCGCTCTCCTACGATCACCGCATAGTCGACGGCGTCGCCGCCAACACCTTCCTGTATCGCGTGCGCGAGATCCTGGAAGCCGGCGACTTCAGCCTCTGACGCCGAGTCAGCGCGTGCGTTGGGTTAGAACGCAATCTGCAGTGTCGGCTGACGTCCCTGCAGCGTGAGTCGCGCCTGCGGTGCGTCGCCCGAGCTCGAGTCGGCGCGCGTGATGTACAGGTAGACGGCGATGCCGGCGCTGATGATCGCACCGCCGAACAGCACGTCGGTGCTGACGGCGAGCAGCGTGGCGCGGTCGGCGGCGTCGTTCGCCTGATTCCACGCGATCTGCTGCTGCGCCGAGGTCAGCGCGGGGTCGAAGCGCGCCTTCAGGTTGTCATCGAAGTTCTGCTCGGCCGCGCCCGCGAGCAAGCCGGTGATCGTGCCGCCGACGACCAGTGCCAGGCTCACACCTCCCGCGATCCACACGCCCTTGGGGATGCCGCCGCGCATGCTGGCGTCGTCACTCTGCGTGGCTTGCGCGGGCGGCGCCTCAAGCTCGGCTTGCGGCTCGGGTTGCGCGTCGGTCGCCGGAGCTTGCTCGGCACTGGCTGCACCTGGCTCCGCCGTGAGCGGCGGCTCGGGCAGCGGCTCCGGCGCGGCAGCGACCTCGGGCCGCGTGAGGCGCAGTGACACCTCGGTCGAGCTCTCGGCTTTCACGTCCACGCTGCGCCTCAGCGTGTCGAAGCCTTCGAGCGACACGGCGATCTCGTGCTGCCCCGCGCGGAGCGTGATCGGCTCCATGATAGGTGCGCGGCGCTCTTCGCTACCGTCGAGTGTCACCCGCGCGCCATCCGGTGACACGCTGAGCACCAGCTTGCCGATGCGCTTGCGCAGCAGCTTGAGCGCCTCCTTGATCTCGTCGCGTTGCTCGTCGCTGCCCTGCTTGCTCGCCAGGAACAGCTCGAAGTGAAAGCTGGCCTCGACCGGGCGGTCGAGCTTGTCATAGCAGTTGGCGATGTTCACCCGCACCAGCGGATGCGGCTTCAACCGATAGGCTTCCTGAAAGTCGTCCAGTGCTTCTGTGAAGCGCCCTGCCTCGTACTCGGCGACGCCGTGCTCGAAGCGTTCCTTGGCGCGCGCGGTATCGTCTTCTTGGGCGCTGGCGCGCGCGGCGCAGGCCAGCAGCAGCAGCAGCACGCCGAGCCTGCCCGGTGCGAGCGCGCAGGTCGCGCGCACAAGGCGCGGTTGCGAGTGAGGCTTGGGCTCTGGGCGGCTTGTCAGGATCACTGCCGCGCAGCATACCATGGAGCGGTTGACACGCGGCCAATGAGGCATGAGGCTCCGACCCGAGCGAAGGTGGCGAAACTGGCAGACGCGCCAGATTTAGGTTCTGGTGCCCTAACGGGCGTGCGGGTTCAATTCCCGCCCTTCGCACCCTCTTCGGTTCTGCTGCGTTGCGAGCACACGATGACGCGTTCTACGGCATGGCTCGTTTTGGTCGCGCTCGTGGGCTCGGCTGTCGTCGACTCATCGCTCGCGGCGCGCGTCGCGCATGCTCAAGCGCCGATCTCGGCGACGCCGACTCCGCGGGCTCCGTCGGCCGCGCCGGAGGACCCAGAGACGGTCACCCGAGCTCAGGCCAAAGTCGAGTTCCAAGCCGGCGTCGCGGCGTACGATGCCGAGCGCTACGAAGAAGCCCTCAAGCATTTCCAAGAAGCGTTTCGCATCAAGCCGCATCCCAGCGTGCGCGTGAACATGGCGAACTGTTACGAGCGCTTGGGTAAGCCGCTGCAAGCGATCTTTCACTTCGAGCGCTTTCTCGAAGACAACAGCGGCGCAAGCGATCAGCGCCGCGAGGTGATGGAAGCGCTGCGCGGTCTGCGCGCCAAGGTGAGCGAGGTGACCCTGCGCATCACGCCCGATGGCGCGAGCGTGACGATCGACGAGGGTGAGCGTCGGCAGGCGCCGATCCTCGAGCCGGTCCGGCTCGAAGCCGGGCTGCACCTGATCGAAGTAGCTCTTTCGGGCTATGAGACCGTGAAGCGCGAAGTGTTGCTCAACGGTGGTCAGCCGACCGAGCTCGCGATCACGCTGGATCGCGCGCAAGCGGTCGCAGCTGCGCCGGTGCCCGATAAGGTGCCAGCCGCGGCGAGCGTGAACGATTCGAAGCCGGTGCGCAGCGTTGAGCTTAGCAACGTCGAGCCGCTCGAATCTGAAGACGCCGAGCGCGCTGCGCCTGCGACCGAGGGCCCGGCCAAGTCGCTGCTGCCGACGGTCGGTTGGGTCTCTGGTGGCGTGACCGTGGGCCTTCTGGTCGCGGCGCTCGTCACCGGTCAGCTCGCGCTGAGCGCCGAGGCCGACTTCGAGAACTCACGCGAGACGGTGCGCGATACCACCAGCTCGCCGATCGATCGCCGCGAGGCCTTCGTCGACGCGCTCGACGCCGCGGACCGAGCGGATGCGCTCGCGCTGACCAGCGACGTCTTGCTCGGCGCGTCCTTGTTTGGCGCCGCGGCTACTGTCTACATCGCGATCCGCCATCACGGCCGCGAGTCGCGCAGCCCAGCGAATGGTGGTGCGCAGACCGCGCTGGTCGTGGGTCCGGCAAGCGCTGCGCTGCGCGGCACGTTCTGAAGCGCTGCGTGCGGCGCTACAGGCTGAAGTCCGCGCTCTCGAGGATCTCGACCACGCGGTGCAGAAAGCCGTTCGCGGCGACGCCGTCGACGATCCGGTGATCGTAGGAGAGGGCGACGTGCATCACCGGGTGAATGGCCATCAGGTCTTCGCCCTCGTGCTCGACCACGACGACGCGCTTCTTGATCTCGCCCGTGCGCAGGATGCCGACGTTTGGCTGCGAGATGATCGCGCCGCCGACTAGGTTGCCCTTCTTACCGGGGTTGCTGATCGTGAAGGTCTTGCCCGCGAGATCATCGGGCGTGAGGTTGCCGTCGCGCGCCTTCTTGGCGACCTCGTCGACGCCGCGCGCGATGCCGCGCACGGTGAGCTCGTCGGCGTGGCGTACGACAGGCACGACGAGGCCTTCGGGCGTGTCCACCGCGATGCCGAGGTTGACCTCGCCGAGCAGCACGTATGAGTCCTCGAGCATGCGCGCGTTCATCGCGCGGAACTCGCGCAGCGCGCGCGCCGTGGCCGCGCACACGAACGCGAGCATCGTGAGGTTCACGCCTTCCTTCGCGATGCGGTCTTTGTTTTCGCGGCGCAGCTTGTCGGTCAGGTACAGGTCGCACTCGGCAAAGGTCACGACGTGGGGTGCCGTGATCTTCGAATAGACCATGTGGTCGGCGATGATCCGGCGCCGGCGCGACATCGGGACGATTTGGTCGCCCGGCTTTGCGACGTACGGCGGCACGCGGAACGCGCCGGAGGGAGCGATCGGGACCGGTGCGCTGGCTTGGCCCGCGCTGGTTCGGCGCGGCGGCTCGGGCTCTGCTGCAGGCGCGCGCGGCGCTGCGGCTGGTGCCGGAGCAGCGGGGACGGCCGGCGTGGCTGCGCGTAGCACGTCGTCGTGGGTCACGCGCCCGCTGTCACCGCTGCCGGCGACTTGCTGAAGATCGATGCCGTGCTCACGCGCCAGCTTGCGAACCGACGGCGAAGCCGCGGCGGCTGCCGCTGCGCGTCCGTTGCCAGGGCTGCCGACTGTGCCCGCGCTCGAAGCGCTGACTGCGGGCTGCGTGCCCGCGGGCTGCGTGCCTGCAGAGCTCGCGCTGGAGGAGCCCGCCGCGCGGGTCGGAGCCTCGGGCTCGCTCGCGCGCGCCGGTGCAGCAGCAGGAGCGGCTTTCGCCGTACCCGCGGGATCGATCTCGCACAGCGCATCGCCGACGGAGACGACCGCGCCTTCGCCGACCAGCAGCTTGGTCACGACACCGGCTGCGGAGGCGGGCACCTCGCTGTCGGCCTTGTCGGTCAGGATCTCGACGACAGGTTGATCTTTTTCGACGCGCTCGCCTTCGCGCACCAGCCACTTGCCGATGGTGCCTTCGACAACGCTCTCACCGAGCTGAGGCATTCGAATCGTGCTGATGGGCATCTGCAAAGTCTCCGGGAATCGCCGGGTTGCATCTGTACTCCGCGACGTTGCGGCGGGCAACGGCGTAAAAAACGGGCGCTCCTTTTAGGCGGGGCGACGTTTCGGCATGATGTCGGTTGCGATGGCTGATCTCGAAAAACTTTCCGTGCAACGCGATCGAGGCTACTTGGTGCGCCTCGTGCTGGCGCTCGCCGTGGCGATGATCGCGTGCATCTACCTCTTTCGGGGACTCACCGGGCAGCACACGTCGAGCTGCATAGCCGACGCTTTTGTCGGAGGTGGTGACGGCAACGTCGGCGTTGCGGGTGAAAGCCCACCTCGGTGAGGCGTTTGCCTCGATTGGGGCAAGACCCGCATCATGGTGCGGCTTGGCGGACAGCGACACATTCGATGTGATCGTGATGCGGTTCGAGCCGGGGGATGAGCCGCCGGCGACGCGCTTGTATCGCGTGTTCGGGATCGAGGCGCAGGCCGCCGACCGACTGCTGCAGCGCTTGCCCGCTCCAGTGCAACGCGGTGTGCCGCGGATCCGAGCCGAGTATTTTCGGCGCGCGTTGCTCAAGATCGGCGCGACCGTCGAGGTGCGCGACGCGAACGGCGAGCTAATCGACGCTCTGGTCGAAGGCTCCGCGGCATCCGACGCGACGCCGCCGCGCGCGAGCCAGCTGCCTCCCAGCTCGGGCGGGTCATTGGTGTTTACCGATGCCGCTTGGGACGAGGGCACGGCGTGGTCGGCGAGGGCGTCCGCAATCGATCCGCCCGGCATGCCGGAAATCTCCATGGGGCAGACGCCGACCGCGCGGCTCGACGGCGGAAACCGCGGGACCGCCGACACGCTGATCGACAAGCGACCGCGCGCCGCGAGCCCGAGCGCTTCGGAGCATGCGCCTGTCGCCCAAGCGGCATGGCCAAAATTGGCTAGCGTGCAAGAGGCTACCGTCGTCGACGCCGAGCCACCTACGCACGACATCGGAGCTGAAGCGGTGCGTGCGCCCGCCAATCCGACCTGGGTCGAAGGCGAGGCGCGCGCGCGTCCCATGCCGCTCGCGGCGCCGACCGCCGCGCCGCTGCCCCGGCGCGCGAATGCGACCGCGCTGCATGCGGTCGCGGCCAAGCCGGTCGACGACCCGCGCAAGTCACCCATCCGCGACAGCTTTCACCCCCCGCCACTCGACCTCGGCGCCAGCGCGAGTGACGACATCTCGTTGCTCTCGCGTATGCCCAGCGCGGTGTGGGACGCGGCCCCGCCGGCGAAGGCGAACGATTCGTGGGACGACCCCGCTACGCCCAAGGGCTACGACGCGGGCGCGCTCGACCTGCCGTTGCCGGCCAACCTCGACCCGGCCGCACGTGCCGGCGTGCCGCGCGACGCCGCTCATCGACGAGCGCCGCGCGAGCTCTCGCAGCCTTCGGCGCTGGGTGAAAACGATCCGGCGCGCGCGCCGCTCACGCTCGAGCCCGCGCTCCGGCCGATGTCCGGAGGCCAGCTCGTCACGAAGTGGGAGCGTGACGATTCGATGACAGAGCCCG
>JAYUYY010000422.1:0-5745 GCA_043752225.1 Sandaracinaceae bacterium
GTCGCCGACTCGCGCAATGGTCCGGCGCCTCGGCGTCAGGTGATCGACACCGCGCGCTGGCAGAGCACGCCGCAGAATCGCCGGCCACCGCAGCAGCAACGGCCGCCGCAACAGCAGCAGCAACGACCGCCGCAACAGCAGCAACAGCGACCGCCGCAAACGCAGCAACAGCGACCGCCGCAAACGCAGCAACCGCAGCAACCGCAACCGCAGCTGCAGGGGCAAGCCGGCGATCCCGCGTTCAAGAAGAAGCGGCGCAGGCGGCGCAAGCCGAAGGCGGCGCTCGGCGCGGGCGGGGCCGAAACACCTCGCGCCACGGCGAGCACATCTGCCAGCCCGTTTCCGAATCAGCGACCCGACCGCACGCGAAGCTAGAGCGCGTCGGGCGCAGTTACGGAAGCAGTTACGGAACAGCCTACTGAGCAGGCGCTGCCGCAGGCTCGGCGGCGGGCTCGGGCGGCGCAGGCGGCGCATCGGGCTCTTCAGGCACCGGCGGCGCCTCGACCTCCGACCCGGATGACTCCTGCGCGTCGGGCGTCGCGCTCGCACCACCGCAAGCGCTTGCGATCCACAGAACGCTGCTGAGCCATCGCAAGCGAGTCATCCGTGCCATACCGTTGCCTTTCGTTCGTTCGAGCGCGAGCCGCTCGCGCACGCAGCATCCACGATGCAGACGGCAGACTCCAGCTCAGAAAGCCCGCCGCCGATCAGCGCCGCCCAGCTGCGCGAGATCACGCTCGCCGAGCAGCGCGAAAAGCGCTTCGCGTTCGCGCGCAAGCTTGCGGGTGCAAACGGTGGGGGCCTCGCGCTGTTCGCGTTCTTGGCGTTCGTGTCCGGCTTCTTCGACCCGTCCTCGTGGCTGATGGCGGGCGTGCTCGCGTTGCTCGCGTACGTCGAGCTCCGCTCCCGCAAGCAGCTCGCGCGCTACGAGCCGCGCGCGCTGGTCGCGCTGACCGTGAACCAGCTGGCGTTGATCGCGCTGGTCTGCGCTTACGCGCTCTCGCGGATCTCCGCGACGCAACACGAGCCGAGTCCGATCGCCGACCTCATGCAGCAGCACGGCGAGCTCGCCGAGGTGCTCGGCGGCAGCGATCCGACGGGTGAAGACAACGGCATGGATCAGATGTACCGCTCCGGCATCACCGCGTTCTACCTGCTGGTGATCGCCGTGACCGCGCTCTTCCAAGGCGGCTGCGCGCTCTACTACTGGACACGCCGCAAGCACCTCGATGACTTCATCGCGCACACGCCGCAGTGGGTGATCGATTGGAAGCGCAGCCGCTCGGGCGCGTAACGTGTGAGCGGAGCTCACCTCGTGAGTGGGTGGGGCGCCTTTTATTGAAGAGGCGGCTTTGCCGGCGGGGCGGGAAAACGGCGCACGTTCTCCCGATAATCAACGCCGCCGCAACGCGCGCAGCTTTGCGGTCTTGGCGCGCGCGCGGTCGTGCGTGAGCAGCGCGAGGTAGTCCAGCTCGCTCAACGCGGCGAGCTCGAACGTTTGCAGCTGCATCAGCCGCAGCTCGATCAGCAGCGAGCGCAGCGTCGGAGTCGCGCCGGCGTATTCGCCCGGGCCAAGCTCGGTGAGCGCAGTGCACAGCGCTGCATGCGTGGCGGCGCCGACCTGGCCGCGGCGCGCCAGCTCCGCAAAGCTCGCGGCCAACGCATCGGCTGCAAAGCCTTGATCGATCACCAGATCCGCCGCCACGCGCAGCGCCGCGCGCGCGTCGAGCGCGCCCATTTCGACCAGCACCAAAGCGGGCTGGAAATAGTTGTAAAACGGACACACGCGCGGCCCGTACGCCGCGAACGTGTCGAGCGGCGACATGCGATCGAGGTGGATGAAGATCCGCCGGCAGCACGGCCGCTTCGGCAAGCGCGCGACCAGCCGCAGTAGCTCGGGGATCTTCTCTTCGGCGACCGCCGCTCGCTCGAGCACGCCGAGCAGCACCTCGGTCGAGACGCGACCGGCGCATACGTCGGCGTAGAGCGAGTAGATGAAGACGTCGTTCTCGGCGTCGTCGCCGAACAAGATCTCATCGAGCTCGACCGCCAGCAGCTCACGGGAGCCGAGCATCGCGCCGAGCTTGTAGCCGACCTGATCGCGCAAGAAACTGAGGCGCCCGCGCAGCAAGTTGCGGAGCTGCGGCTTGAGCGTGAAGCCGTCCCATTGAATGCCGTCGAGCCGCAGCTTGGCCTCGAGCACGCGCCGCATCTGCTCGGGGCTTCCGCTCAAGATGAAGAGGCCCGCAGGACCCGCGCCGCGGATCTCGCGGAGCAGCGCGGCTGCACCCGGCACGGTGCGCTTGTCGGCGGCGCGTTCGAACGCACGCGCGATCAAGTCGCGCACGGTGTCGAAGTCGGTCCGCAAATAAGTTTTGTCGAGGTCCCAACGATAGACGAGCCGACTGCGATCGATGGGCCCGGTCGGCCCATACGATGCAGCCGGATCCCCCTCGAACGGATCCAAAGTGCTGCCGCTCACCTTGGCAGCGTACACCAACCGCATAGCGCGCTATCGTCCGACCGTGCGGCCCGATCCCCGATCCAGCTCGACCGATGTTTTGGTGCTCGCAGCCCATCCCGTCGAGCTCGAAGGGCTCTCGCCGGAGTTGCGGCTCGCGAACGAGAGCGGGCGGGCCGAAGCGATCGGTGCGTTGCGCGTCGCGTGCGCGTGCGCAGGCGTGGGGCTCACCGCAGCCGGAGCGGGGGCCGCGCGCGCGATCGCGCTGCACCGGCCGCTGTCCGTGGTGTGGATCGGCAGCTACGGCCGCTTCGCATCCGGCGCTTCGGGCGAACCGCCCTTCGAGCCGAGCGAAGCGCGCGTGGTCGAGCGCGTGAAGCTGATCGACACCGCAGTCGCACAAGGCAAGGCCGCGTTCCCGGCACCGATGCCGATCGAGCTGCCCCTGGACCGCTCGCTGACCGCCGCGCTCGAACGTCAAGGCGCCAAGCGCTTGGCCGCGCTCGGCACCACGCTCTCGATCACCACCGACGACGAGCACGCGCGGCTGCTCGGCGAGCACAGCGGCTGCGAAGGCGAGAACCTCGAGGCGCTCGCGGTGGCACAAGCGTGCGCGAGCGAGAGCGTCCCGTGCGCGATCTTGGTCGCATGCACGAACCTGGTCGGCAGCGAAGGCCGCGCCGCTTGGCGCGCGAATCACACCGCCGCTGCAATCGCCACCGGCCTCGTGCTCGACAGCTGGCTACGCGCGCGTTGATTGAATGCACGGGGTCCTCACGCATGAGAGACCTACCAGCTGTCGATGCAAGGACGTTTCTTGCCGGTGCGCGGCGCGGTGGCCGTCATGCGCAGCGCGGTCGTAATCACGTGGCGTGAGTCCGCCGGATCGATCACGTCGTCGATCTCGAAGTGCGACGCGACGTTCACGCTTTTACCGTAGCGATACGCGGCCTGAACCATCGCGTCGAACGCGCGCTTGCGCTCGTCGAGGTCTGCGATCGCCTCGAGCTCTTTGCGGAACGCGAGCTTCACCGCGCCCTCGAGGCCCATGCCGCCGAACTCACCGGTCGGCCACGCCACGCACAAGAGCGGCGCCTTGAAGCTGCCGCCCGCCATCGTCTGCGCGCCGAGCCCGTAACCCTTGCGCAGGACGATCGTGCAGAACGGCACGGTGATGCTCGCGCTGGTCACGAATAAGCGCGCGGCGTGGCGCACCAGCGCGGCTTGCTCGGCTTCCGGCCCGACCATAATCCCGGGCGTGTCGCACAAGAACACGATCGGCAGATCGAACGCATCGCACAGCTGCATGAAGCGCGCGGCCTTGTCGGCGGCGTTGGCGTCGATCGCGCCACCGAGGTGGCTCGGATCGTTTGCGATTACGCCCATCGGCTTGCCTTCGATCCGCACCAGCGCGGTGAGCATCGAGCGCCCGAACTCGCGCCGCAGCTCGAGCACCGAGCCGGTGTCGCACAGCGTCTGCAGCACCTTTCGCACGTCATACACGCGCAACCGGTTCTCCGGGATCGCCTCGCGCAACAAGCGCTGATCGGCGTGCTCGAAGCTCGGCAGCGCGCCTTGGAAGTAACTCAAGTAGCGCTTGGCCACCGCGACCGCTTCGGCTTCGTCCTCGACCACGATGTCGACGACACCGTTCTTGCGCTGCACCTCGATCGGGCCGATCTGCTCGGGCTTCCAGATGCCGAGCCCGCCGCCTTCGATCATCGCCGGGCCGCCCATGCCGATGTTCGAATTCTTGGTCGCGATCACGACGTCACAGCAACCGAGCAGGGCCGCGTTGCCGGCGAAGCAGCGGCCATTGCCGATCCCGACCAGCGGCACGAGCCCGCTCAGCTTGCCGAACAGATGAAACGCCATGCAGTCGAGACCGCTCACACCCATCCCGTCGCTGTCTCCGGGCCGCCCGCCGCCGCCTTCGGCGAACAGCACGACCGGCACGCGCATGCGCTCGGCGATCTCGAACAGCCGGTCTTTCTTGCGATGGTTCTGCAAGCCCTGCGTGCCGGCGAGCACCGCGTAGTCATAAGACATGACCACGCACTGCGAGGCCTCGGGGCTGAACAGCGCGCCGTTCACGCGCCCTACGCCTGACACCAAACCATCGGCAGGCGTGCGCTCGATCAGATCCTGCTCGGGCCGCCGGCGTCGCTGCGCCGCGATCACCAGCGCGCCGTATTCGACGAAGCTGCCCGCGTCGCACAGCTCGGCGACGTTCGCGCGCGCGGTGCGGTTGCCCTGCGAATGGCGCTTTTCGGTCGCTTCGATCCGCGTCGTGTCGAGCCCATACGCGTGGCGGTGCACGACCTCTGCGAGGTCGGGCCGAATGCGCTCGAGATCGATCGCAACCGCTTGCGCTGCGCTCGAACGCGCGAGCTCGCGCGGCTCGATGTACGCGAGCACGTCCGCTTCCTGCACGAGATCACCTGCGACAACACCGAGCTCGACCACGACACCGTCGAGCGGCGCACCGACCAAGTGCTCCATCTTCATCGCTTCCATCACGACCAGCGCATCGCCCTTGCGCACCTCTTGGCCGACGACCACCTCGAGCTTGACGATCGTGCCCTGGATCGGCGCGGGCGCGGGCAACGTGCCTTCGGGCCGCGCGCTGCTCTCGACGCGGCGCGCAACGGCCTGGCTCGCCGTGCTCGCGAGCACTTCGTGCAACGCCGCGGGCTCGATCGCGAGCACCAGCGCAGCAGCATGGTCTTCGACGAAGCGCGTATGCACATGGCCTGCGCGCACGTCCGGGTGCGCGAGCAACGCGAGCAGAAGGGCGCGGTTGGTCGCGACGCCTTCGACGCGCAGCTCGCGCAGCGCGCGAAACGCCTGCGCGCACAGCTCGGCGAGCTGCTGCGTATCGGAATGCACGATCACCTTCGCGAGCAGCGAGTCGAACGCCGGGCTCTGGCGATAGCCCGCGTACGCATGCGTATCGACGCGCACGCCCGGCCCGGTCGGCGGCTCGAACACCGCGATCGTCCCGCCGGCCGGACGCACCGTGCCGTCCTCAGCCATCGACTCCATGTTCACGCGCAGCTGCACGGCGGAGCCACGCGGCTCGGGGATCTGCGCTTGCTCGAGGCCGAGCTCCGCGAGCGTCTTGCCGCACGCGATCTCGATCTGCGCGGCGACCAAGTCAATGCCGGTCACCTGCTCGGTCACCGTGTGCTCGACCTGCACGCGCGGGTTGGCCTCCATAAACACGAAAGGCGGCAACACGAACGCGGGCTCGCTCGCGTTAGCCGCCCCCGCGTTGACCAGAA
>JAYUYY010000423.1:0-5737 GCA_043752225.1 Sandaracinaceae bacterium
CCAAGGACCTCGGCAGCGAGCTCCATCGCGTGTTCAGCATCTGCCACGGCTGTCGCATGTGCGTGGGCTACTGCCCGTCGTTTCCCGATCTGTTCAAGCGCGTAGATGGTTACGTGACGCTTGGTCGCGGCGAGATCGATGCGTTCAGCGCCGATGACTACAAGTCCGTCAATGACCTCTGTTACCAGTGCAAGCTTTGCTACATCAAATGCCCGTACACGCCGGATGACGGCCACCCGTTCATGCTCGACTTCCCGCGCTTGATGTTGCGGCACAAAGCGCAGCGCGCAGCACGTGACGGAGTGACGCTGCAAGATCAAGTGCTCGGTGAGCCGGAGCTACTCGGCAAGGTCGCAAGCGGGATCACCGCACCGGGCGCGAACTTCGTCAGCACGGTTCGGCTGCTGCGCAAAGTGCAAGAGAAGGCGACCGGCATCAGCGCGGAGTTCAACATCCCGCCGTTCGCCCGAACGTCGCTGCACAGCTGGTTTAAGAAGCACAAGCCCGGCGCGCACGCAGGTGAGCGCGGCGAGGTCGTGCTCTTCTCGACCTGCACCACTGCGTACAACATGCCTTCGACCGGCATCGCCGCGATTCAAGTGCTCGAGCACAACGGGTACCTCGTGCATTTGCCCGCCGAGCAGACCTGCTGCGGCATGCCGAATCTCGACGGCGGCGACGTGAACGCGGCGCTGGCAAAAGCCAAGAAGAACCTCGAGGTGCTTACGCCGTTCATCGAGCGCGGCGTGCAGGTCGTGGTCCCCGGCCCAACTTGCAGTTACGTGCTCAAGAAGGAATACCCCGAGCTGGTCGGCACCGCGCAAGCAGCCGCGCTCTCGAAGTCGACGTTCGACTCGATGGAATTCCTGCGCCTGCGTCTGCGCGACAAGACGCTCAACAAAGAGTTCGTAAAGCCACTCGGCAAGATCGCCTATCACGCGGCGTGTCACCTGCGCGCGCAGAAGATGGGCTTCCCAGGCTCGATCGTGCTCGGCAAGGTGCCCGAGACCGAGGTCACTGTCGTCGAGGAATGCTCGGCAGTCGATGGCACCTGGGGCATGAAGGCGCAGTACTACGAGCTCGGCAAGCAGTACGCCCAGAAGATGGTGAACGGCGTGCGCGAGGTCGCGTACGACGCGGTTGCCAGCGACTGCCCGCTGTCGGGTCAGCGCATCGCGGGCGAGCTTGGAACACAAGCGTTCCATCCGATCGAGCTGCTCAACCGCGCGTACGGCCTGGCTGAAACCGGCGCAGCCTCGCATCCCGCGGATGCGAGGCGTGCTCCCGAATCCAATCCCACTTCGAAAGAGGTTTCGTCATGAAGAAGGTCGAGCGCAACGAGCTCTTGGATTTGGCCGCGTACGAACAGATCCGTCCGCACTTTCGCCAACGCGTGATCGACGCGAAGCGGCGCCGGCGCGTCGAGATCGGCGATCACCTGTCGCTGGTGTTCGAGAACCACGACACCGTGTTGCTGCAGATCCAGGAGATGCTGCGAACCGAACGCATCACCGACGAGCGCGCGATCGGGCACGAGATCACGACCTACAACGACCTGATCCCGAAGGCCAACTGCCTGTCCGCAACGCTCTTCGTCGAGTACGACGACGCGGCCGAACGCGCAGTGATGTTGCGGCAGCTCGCGACGCTGCGAAGCGGCCTACACATCGTGATCGGCGCGCAGCGCTTCACCGCGCGCTTTGCAGATCAACCGGGCGAAGAGCTCGATCGCTTGCCCGCGGTGAGCTTCTTGATGTTCGAGCTCGGCGCCGGCGCGCGTGAAGCGCTGACCGACAATGCGACGCGCGCCACGCTCGAAGCCGACTATCCCAAGGGCCCCATCGCGATCGAGCTGGCCGCCGCAACGCGCACCGAGCTCGCAGCCGATCTCGCGTAGGTTTAGCTACGCGACTGCTGACTCGACCGCTGGCTCGATCGCGCGCGCAGGCGCATCATCGCCGGCCGCCGCGGGCTTGCGCTGGCTCATCTGGACGCTCACCAGCTTCGAGATGCCGGGCGTCTCCATCGTGACGCCGTAGAGCACATCCGAAGCCTGCATCGTGGTCTTGTGGTGGGAGATCAAGACGAACTGCGTTCGGTCCGTCATCTCGCGGATCATCTCGCAGTAGCGGCCGACGTTGGCCTCGTCGAGCGGTGCATCGACCTCGTCGAGCAAACAGAACGGTGATGGGCGATACATGAACAGCGAGAAAATCAGCGACACGGCCGTCAGCGCCTTCTCACCACCGCTCATCAGCTCGATCGAGGTGAGCTTCTTGCCGGGCGGCTGAGCCACGATTTCGATGCCGGTCTCGAGTAGGTCCTCGGGGTTGGTGAGCCGAAGCTCTGCGCGACCGCCGCCGAACATGCGCGGGAACATCGTCTTGAAGCGCGCATTGACCTCGTCGAACGCGTCGCGGAAGAGCGTGCGGCTCTGGCGATTCATCTGACGAATCGCCTTGTCGAGCTGCTCGAGCGCGGTGTCGAGGTCGAGCTTCTGCGCGCTCAAGTACTCGTGGCGCTTGCTGCGCTCCTCGTACTCATCGATCGCCGTGAGGTTGATCTCGCCCATGCGCTCGACGACCTGACGCAGCTCGTCGATGCGCGCGCCCGTGGCCGCATCCGGCATCTCGCGGTCGTGGTAGTCGATCAGCTCTTTGCGGATGTCGACGCGGTGGCGTTCGAACATGCCTTCGAGCAAGTGGTCGATCGCGAGCGAGCTTTCGCGCTCTTGCAGACCGACTTCGCCGTGGCGCTTGCTGTCGGAGTCGATGCGCATGCGCACTTCGCGCATCGCCTGCTCGTTGTCGCCGAGCGCGAGGCGCTCGCCATCGTAACGAGCGCGCAGGGTCGCGACCTCGTCGGAGTACTTGAGCGCCTCCGCAACACGCTCGCCAAGCTCTTCGCGATCGCGGGCCATGTGCCCGGCCAGCTCGCCTTGGTTGCGTGAAAGGTCGATCAGCTCCTGGCTGAGCCGTCCTTCGCGCGCATCGAGCTCAATCAGCGAACGCTGCAGGCGCGCGACGATCGCTTGATCGCCTTCGAGCCGTTGCCGCGCTTCGGCCGCGCGTATGCGGACCTCGGTCACGATCGCCGACTGCTCTTCCACCGACGCGCGACGGGCGCGCGAGACCTCGTCGGCCGCGGCCACCTCGTCGGCTGCGCGCGCACGGTCTTCCTCTGCGACGCTGCGCTCGGCACGGGCGGCCAGCTCTTCATCGCCACCGCCCTGCAGCAACTCTTCGAGCGCGCCGGTTTCACGCGCGAAGCTCTCGATGCGCGCGACCGCGTCGCGGATCGAGCCTTCGACGCGTTGCAGGTCGCGCTCGGCCTTCACGAGACCCAGCTCGCGCTCGTGCGCGTCGCTACGGGTCGAGTCGAGCGCCGCTTGGCGCTGCGCGATCGCATTGCGCAACGAGCTGTGGTGCGAGGACGCGCTGTCCATGTCGGTCGACAAGGTTGCGACCGCGTCGCGCAGCTCGCGGATCTCGCGCTTGACGTCGAGCAGGTGCGCGCCGACGTCTTCGCCATCGCCACCGGCGAGCGTGCCGTCCGAGCCGAGCACGTGACCGTCGCGGGTGACGAGCAGGTTGCGGCCTTGGCCGCGGTCGTGGCGCGCGCGCGCGTGCTCGAGGTCATCGACCACCAACACGTCGCCGAGCAGGTGCTCGGCGAGCACGCGATCCTCGGGCGCGACGCGCACGAGGTCGAACAAGCGGCCTACGACGCCGGCTTCGGCGATCATCTCTGCTTCAGCGCTTTCGCCACGCAGCGGCGCACGGTCACCCGTCGGCACCGAGGGGATTAGCGTCGCGCGACCGCGACGGCCTTCGCTCAAGTAGCGCACCGCATCGACGCCGGTATCGAGGTCGTCGACGACGACGTATTGAAGACGCTCGCCGAGCGCGGCCGAGAGCGCGCGCGTCAGGTCGGGCGGACACTCGATTCGGTCCGCAACCAAGCCGCGCACGCGCTTCTGGTCGTCCTTCGCGCTGAAGCCAGTCATCACGGCGCGAACGCCCGCGCCGACACCTTCGAAGCGCTGCTGGATCTCTTCGAGCGAGCGCAGGCGCGAGCGGCGCTCCGCGAGCTTGCCGCGCAGGTGCTCGACGCGCTCGTCGCTGTGCGTGATCTCGGAGCGGAGCTTGCCGAGCTCTTCTTCGAGCTGCTCGCGGGTCGAGCCGATCGCATCTTTGTCGGTGCGCAGGCCGACCAGCCGCGCGCGCAGCTCCGAAGCCTCTTGCTCGAAGGTCGTCACGCGCTCTTGCAACTCGCGCTTCTCGCCTTCGATGCGCGCGAGCCGCGCGCGGTGATCCTGGCGCCGTTGCTCGAAGCCGATCAGCGCTGCTTCCGCACGCGCGACGCGGCGGTCGGCTTCTGCGACGCGCTGGCGCACGCCGACCAGAGCAGCCTCGGCTTCGTTCGCCGACGTGCGGCGACGATCGAGCTCGAGGCCTTCACGACCGAGCGCGTCGGTCTCGACGTGCTCGGCGTCGCGCAGCTGAGCCAAGCGCGCGCCGATTTCGGCGGCCTCCGCGGCATGTTGCTCGCGCTGGCCATTCAAGCCGTCGACCTCGCGCTGGGCTGCGCTCTCGCGCTCGCGCAGGCTCTCGCGCTGCGCGGTGTAGTGCGAGAGCTGGCTCTCGAGCAGCTTCACGGTGTTGTCGGCTTCGTACGCGCGGCTCTGGCACTTCGACAGCTCGGTCTCGACCTCGACCAGTGCCAGCCGCTCAGTCTCGAGCTCGGCTTCGCGCAAGCGCAACGCGAAGCGGGCACCCTCCGCGCGCGCCTCCACTTCATCCAGCTGCGCGCGCAACACGCGATGGGTGCCGGTCAGCTCGAGCCAGCGATGCGACGCGACCCACAGCTCGAGGTCGCGGATCTCGGTGCGGTACTTCTTGTAGCGCTCGGCCTTCTGGGCCTGGCGTTTCAGCGACACGAGGGTCTTTTGGATCTCCTCGATGATGTCGTTGATGCGCAGCAGATTTTGCTGCGTGTATTCCATCTTGCGTTCAGCGGCCTTTTTCTTGGCCTTGAACTTGGTGATGCCCGCGGCTTCCTCGATCAGCGTGCGGCGGTCTTCGGCGCGCGCCGAGACGATCAAGCCGATGCGGCCCTGCTCCACGATCGAGTACGAGGACTTGCGGCCCACGCCCGTGCCCAAAAACAAGTTGGTCACGTCCATCAACCGGACCGCGGTCTTGTTGATCAGGTATTCGCTCGTGCCCGACCGATCGAGGCGACGCGTCACCGCGACCTCGGGGTAGTCGTTGTACTCGGGTGCAGCGAGGCGATCGGTGTTGTCGAAGGTGATCGTCACCTCGGCAAAGCTGACCGGTCCGCGCGACTCCGCGCCCGCGAAGATCACGTCGTCCATGCCGCGACCGCGCAGCGTCTTGGCCGATTGCTCGCCCATCGCCCAGCGGATCGCGTCCACCACGTTGGACTTGCCGCAGCCGTTCGGACCCACGACGCACGTGATGTCGTGGTCGAAGTGCAGCACCGTCCGGTCGACGAACGACTTGAACCCGCAAACCTCGAGCTTCTTGATCTTCATGGGGAGCGGTCTGGCCTATGGGCAAAAGGTCGGCAAAGCGTTCGAAAAGCGAGCCGAGAGCACGGTCGAACGCGAGCCGGAAAAACCGAAAATCGAAGCAAATTAAATGCAACGATCGACCGGCTGGGTAACACCGCGTCCCGTGTGGGCGCAACGCAGAACGCGAAGGCTAGTGGTGTA
>JAYUYY010000424.1:0-2148 GCA_043752225.1 Sandaracinaceae bacterium
TCTCAGATGGCGCGCTCGCCTCAGCGGAGCGAAGGCCACGCAGCGGCGGACGGTACCCGCCCTCAACTCGAGGAAAGCCCAACCTTGAGTTCGCTGGACGAGAAGCGGCGTCCGGAGCACATGCCGGTTTGCGGAGCGTGTCCGCACTCGATGTGGTTCGCTTCCGCTCAAGAACTGAAGTGCTACTGCCGGATGATGCACGTCGTCACTTGGAACAGCGACGAGCCGGTCCCGATCACGGCATGCGACGGAATTCTCCTCCCCGAGTAGACCAGAAGCGCGCGTCGCCAAGCACTACTGATCCCGAATTCCGCGCGACCCGCGTGCGGCGCGCGTGAAGTCGCGCAAGCGCCGCTCGCCGGAGCGCTCGTGCGCGTCGAATGCATGTTCGCGGTGGCCGAGCTGCGCCTCTTTGAATGCCCGCGCCAGCCGCTGCGTAACTATCTGCGCTTTCTCTTGCACCCACTGAAATCGCTTCGCTCAGTACGGAAGCAGCAGCTCCAGCGAGCGCGATCGCTTGGCAACTTCGAACAGCGCGATGGTCATGGGCTCGGCCGTCAGCTCGGACATGAAGCTCAGCTGAGCCGAGTCGACGCGTTTGCCTTCGAGCTGAGCGCTCAGTGCGTCGAGGTCGAACTGAAGGACGCCCGCCTGATCGCGCACGCGCGGCAAATCCAGGCTCGGCGCAGCGCCGTGTCGCAGCGAGAAGCCGCCCGCGCGGACGCGCAGGGCCAGTGTGGCCTCCGGCCGCGTGTCTGCGGTCGATGAATCGGCGAGCGCAACGCGCTGCGCGACGTACTGGCCGCTCGCGCTTCGGCCCATCACGATCACGACTTTTTGCCCCGCCCGCTCGACCGATACCAGCACGCGACCGAGCATCAGCACCGATGTGCCAGCAGTCGCCTCGACCGCCAACGTGAGGACAGGATCCGCCGCCAGCTGCACGCGCAACCAATCGATCAGCTCGGGCAGCGGATGCACGAACGGCCGCAGGCTGCTGGCAATCTTCAGCTCGCCCGAGGCAGGCGTGCCGGACTTGGCGGCCGCAACCAGCTCGAGCACGCCGCCCGCGCCCAGCTTGAGGTGCGGTGCGAACGCGTAGCGCACGCCTTGCTCCGACACCCAGAGCTTGAGCCCGGGTGCGGCGCCGGCGCTCGCGCCGTTCGCATCCACCCAGCTCTCGGTGTGCGCCGGACGCATGCCGGGGGACAACTCCACCGCGGCGAGCAAGATCTGAAACACAGCGAGTTCGCTGGTGGCTGCAGCTGGCAAGGGGTCTCCGGCCTCGGCAGCTTCCTGCAAGCGGCCGAGCGCCTTGCCTGCTTCCGCGAGCGCGTGGGCGGCGATCCGGCCGCGCGTATCGAGCCCAGCGTAGGGCTCCACGCACGGGGCTGCTCCGCCGCACGGGTCGAGGGCACGGCGCGCGAGGTTCGCGATGACGTCGCCGTCAGAGCCGCACGCCTGCACGAACGCATGCACGAACAGCAGATCACGCTGCGATCCCGATGATCGATCGAGCTCGCCGAGTGGCCAGGCTTCACGGCGCGCAATCGAAGCCAGCGCAGCGCGCATCTCGGTCGCTTGCTCGCGATAACCAGGCTGTGTGAAGGCAAGCAGCTCGCTGTCGAGATGCGTGATCGCCACGCCTGCAGCGACACCGAGCGTCGCGGCTAGCAACGCCTCGAATGACGCGTCACCGCGCACGTGCGCCAGCACCAGCAGATCGGTCGCCGCGGCGGCGCGCAGAAATCGCATCTCGGCGTGCGCGGCGCTGCCGGACTGTGCGGCCTGCGCGGCCATGGAGAGCTGGACGAGCGTGGCCAGCGTGCTTGTGTCGCCGCTGCCGATCTCGTAGCGAGCGAGCGAGCGCCGTGCCTCCTGCAGCGGCGCTGCATCGGATGCATGGGCGCCGCTTGCGCCGAGCAGCATGCAGGCGACTGCGCACGACAGGGCCACGCATCCAGGAGTCTTCACAGAGGTGATCGGGGTCGAGCGGTTCATGCTGGCGCTCTTTGCACTGTGCGTGCCATGCGCGATCGCCAGTGTTAATGGCGAGATCGCCTGCGTCCGTGGTGCTCGTGGCGACGCGCGGTGGTCTATCGAGCCACACGCGCTATCCCGTGACCGGCAGGTGCGAGGTGGCAAGAA
>JAYUYY010000425.1:0-2147 GCA_043752225.1 Sandaracinaceae bacterium
TCACCGAGCGCGACAGGTGGCTTCTTCTTACCGTCGTCGCCGCTGCAGGCTGCAGCGCAAAGCGCGAGCAGCAATGAGAGCACAAGTGAAACCGTACCAAGCCGCATGCGCTTACCTCTCGAGTCGAACGGACTTGGACAGCTTCACACAAATATTACAAGCTTTCATCCGCACACAGGTCGCCACGATCCCACATGTCGCAGCGCGTTCGCGGTTCGTTCGCGACTCGAACGTGAACAGCAAAGCGGTGTAGACTCGATGCTCTACGGCACTCGCAATCTCCGCGTCGCGGAATCCACACGATGGTAAGCAACCGCATTGGCCGCAAGACCGCTCCCGGCTTCGCAGACCCGCTCGCTCCGGCTGCGCTGGAAAACGGCGTGGCATCGCGAGCCGCGCGTCAGCAACCACCCGTAGCGGAGCCCGCGCCCGCGCGACCGTCGGTGGAAGCGGCGCGCACCGCCAAGACTCCGCTCGTCGAAGTCGAGGTCAGCTACGACCGAGGGCCTGCGCCGCGCACCGAGCTGATGCGGCGCGTTTACGAGGTCTGGACCAACAACCACGTCTACGCGCTCGACTCGCGCTTGAACTGCATCGAGGTGCGTCAGCCCGGCTCGGGCAAGGTCGTCAGCGATCATCCGTTCATCGGCACGCGCCTGGTCGGTGGCCAGGCGCAGGACGACAACGCCGTGGAGATGTCGTATCCACTGCCGCGGCCGGGCGCGTTCGCAGTGTTCGAAGCGCGGCGCGGCAACCGCCGGCATTTCTCACGCACCTCCGCGGTCACGCGCGTGGTGCTGCGGTTGCGCATCGTGAGCGTTACGGATCGCACGTCGATCCCCACCTGGGAAGAAGTCTCGGGAGAACCCTGAAGGGACACGGCGCATGACCTCGGTCGAGCTGCGCATGTCATTTCCAAGCATGGCGGCGCTCGAGCGTGAGCTCGAACAGAACCTGAAGCATGGGCGCGCGTTCCTGAGCGAGGTCGCAGACGCAGGCGTGCTGAGCGACTGCATGCTGGTGATCGTGCACCCCGAGAGCGGCGCAGAGCTACGGCTGCCAGCTCAGATCGTGATGGTCAGCAACGACGGACCGATGCGCGGAACCGGCATCGAGGTCCGACCGTTCAACGCATCCGTGCACGAGCAGCTCGAAGAGTTCGTACGCACACCGCCGCCACCAGCGGCGGTGTGCGTTGAGGAGACGCCGCAAACCGAGCCGATTGCCGCGAGCGGGACAGAGGCCGCAGCCGAGATCGACACCTCCGCGATCTTGGAAGCCATGACCGCATCGGCAGCGGACGACGCAGAGTTCGACCCGCCGACGCAGAGCGACGAAGACCTCGAGGCCGAGATCGCTCGCGACCTCTCCGACGGCAAGTCTCTGCCGCCCGATGTTCAGATCGAGAGCAAGCAGGACAAGCTGCGCCACCTGACCGCCGCCGAGCAGCTGAAGGTTGCACGCAAGGGCGAGCTGAGCGATCGGTTGGTGGTGGAGCGCCTGTACGGCAAACAAGTTTGGGAAGCACTGCTGCACAACCCACGCTTGACCGTGCCGGAGGTGGCACGCATCGCGCGCAAGGGCACGGTGCCGAGGCCTCTGCTCGACGTGATCATCGAGAACAACAGCTGGGTCAAGACACCGCAGGTGCGGCGCGCCCTGCTGAGCAACCCCAAAGTCAGCGCAGACGCGATCCAGAAGCTGCTGCGCGTTACGCCCAAGCATGAGCTCAAGCTGATCGACAAGGGCACCGCATATGCGATGCCCGTGCGCGAAGCCGCGCGCAAGCTGCTCAAGCAGATGGGCTGAGTAGCTCGCTTGCGGTGACCTTGGCGAAGCGCACTGCGTCGGGGTCGGTGCCTCGCCACGCGACGGCGAGGCGATGGCCGGGCGTGGGCGTGAAGCGGCGGAGCTGCCAGCGCGCGCTGTCGTCAGCCACCTCGGCACCGAACGTCACCGTCACCGGGTCGGGCCGGTCGGCGTGAAACGTGATGGCACGCAGCGGAGCGGAAAAGCCCTTGCCGATGGCCTTGATGTAGGCCTCCTTGAGCGTCCAGAGCTCGAAGAAGCGCTGACGCGCGGCGGATTCATCGAGCGCGCGCAGGCCACGCATCTCGTGCTCGGAGAACACGCGCTCCCCCACCGCC
>JAYUYY010000426.1:0-2142 GCA_043752225.1 Sandaracinaceae bacterium
CGAAATTCGCACCCCGATGAACGGTGTGCTCGGCATGACACGGTTGATGCTCGACATGAAGCTCGAGCCCAAGCTGCAGCGGTACGTAGAGACCATCGACGCCAGCGGCCGCGGCTTGATGACGATCATCAACGACGTGCTCGACTTCTCGAAGATCGAGTCGGGTAAGTACACGGTTCATCCGATCGAGCTCGACCTCTCGCTCGCGGTGCAAGAGATCACCGAGCTGTTCGCCGAACGAGCCAACGCCAAGGGCGTCGAGATGGTCTGCCGGATCGCGCCCGACGTGCCGGCCCGGCTCATCTCCGACCCCGATCGCCTGCGCCAGGTCCTGGGCAACTTGGTGGGCAACGCCGTCAAGTTCACCGAGCGCGGCGAAGTCTATGTCGAGGTCGTGCTCGATCGCACCGACGTTTCAGAGCTGCGCATCTCGGTGTCCGATACGGGAGTCGGCATTCCCGAGAGCTCGCACGCGCTGATCTTCGAAGCGTTCTCGCAGCACGACGGCTCGTCGGTGCGCGCGCATGGCGGCACGGGTCTCGGGCTCGCGATCGCCAAGCGCTTGGTCGAGCTCATGGGCGGCAAGATCGGGCTGTACAGCGCGCTCGGACAAGGCAGCACGTTCTTCTTCACCTTGCCGCTCGCGATGGATCCGGCAGCGACGTTCGATCGTCCGATGCTCAGCCCGTCAGGTCACCGCGTGCTGCTGGTCGATGCCAACGAGCACTTGCGCCAGATGTTGGCCGAGCACCTCACGGCGTGGGGGATCGGTCACGTGACGTGCGACAGCGGCGAAGAGGCCTTGCGATTGCTCGCGCTACCCGCAGACGGATCGAAGGCACAGCTGGATGTGATGATCGTCGGCGCCGCGACCACGGACATGCGCGGCCGCGACGTGATCGAGCGCGCTCGGGCGCGCGGCGTGAAGATTCCATTCGTGTACCTCGCGCCGGGCAACGCCCGTCCGCTGTCGGAGGATGGCGCCGGCGTGCAGGTCGTTCAGCTCACCAAACCCGTGCGCACCTCGGAGCTGTACAACTGTTTGGCCGCCACGTTCGGCGGACGCGCGATCGAAGCCAGCGCACCGACGGCGCGCACCATGTTCGCGCAAGCGATGCCGATGCGCGGCGCGCGCGTGTTGGTCGTCGACGACAACGAGGTCAATCAATTCGTGGCCGCCGAGCAGATGATCTCGTTCGGCTACGAGGTCGAGATCGCGAGCAACGGTCAAGAAGCCGTCGAGATGGTGCGCAGCGGAAAGTTCGCGGCCGTGCTGATGGATTGCCAAATGCCCGTGATGGACGGCTACGACGCCACGCGCGCGATCCGCGAGATGGAGAGCGAAGGCGTGCACATTCCGATCATCGCGCTCACCGCCCACGCGCTGCTCGGCGAGCGCGAGCGCGTGTTCTCGGCCGGTATGGATGACTACCTGACCAAGCCGGTACGCGTCGACGCGTTGCGCAAGACGCTCGCGCGCTTGCTCGGCGAAAGCGGGCGAGCCCCAGCCGACGGGAACCGCGCGTCCGATCCGCCGGCGACACCCGCGCCGCTCGACTTCGCGGGCTCGTTACCCGAGCTCGACACGACGCGGCGCTCCGCGAAAGTCATCGAGCTGGTGCTCAAGCACGTGCCGACCCAGCTCGAGGCGCTCGCGCAATCGGTCGAAAGCGGAAACGCGACCGACGCGCGCGCGCATGCCCACAAGCTCAAGGGTAGCGCCGCAAGCATCGGTGCGCGGCGCATGGCGGGGATCGCCGAGACGCTGCAGAGCTGGGCCGAAGCCGGCGATCTCAAAGGTGCGCCGAGCGCGATCGAAGCGTTGCGCGTGTGCTTCGGCGCGGTTCGTACACGGCTCGAGGGCGATCTCGTGGTGGCACACGCCGCGATGGCAGACGCCACGGCGCAAGCGGCGCGCGAGGCGCTCGATGCACCCGCAGCACGCGCGGAAAATAGATCGACAGATCCTGCAACAGACGCTTCGCGTCGAGAGAGTTGACCGCGTACGTGATCGTCCAGTCGGCACGCGCGGGGCTCGCGAGCTCGGAGTGTGCTTTTGCAGCGTAGACGAGCGTTTGCTGAGCGTGCGGATTCGGCTGCCGCGCGGCCTCGTCGCGCTCCGGCACCTCCAGCCAGCTCGGC
>JAYUYY010000427.1:0-2141 GCA_043752225.1 Sandaracinaceae bacterium
CCACCTTCTTGATCAAGCCGAGCGCCATCAAGAACAGGCCTTCGGCGACCGCGCCGGGTAGCAGCTTCGGCGCGCCGTCGAGCTGCGGTAGGAGCTTGCTCGGCCGCACGATCGGGCCCGCGACCAAGTGCGGGAAGAACGTCACGAAGAACGCGAAGCGCAAGAAGCTCCGCGTCGGCTGTGCGTGCCCGCGGTAGACATCGATCGTGTAGCTGAGCGTCTCGAATGTGTAGAACGAGATGCCAACCGGCAGCAGCACATCGAGCCGCGCGGGGCTGATGTGCACGCCGGCTAAAGCAAGGACGTCCGCCGTGGCCGACGAAAAAAAATTGTAGTACTTGAACGCGCCGAGCAGCCCGAGGTTGATCACCACGCTCGAGAGCAGCAGCATCTTGCGCGTTCGCTGCGTGCGCGAATCGGCGATCGCAATCCCGACGCCGTAGTCGAACACGGTCGCGAACAAGAGGAGCAGGACATAGTGCGCGTCCCACGCCATGTAGAAGACGCAGGACGCGAGCACCATGAACGTGAGGCGCAGCGCGTGATGGCGCAGCAGCATCCAGTAGCCGCACAGCGCGAACGCGAGGAACACCAGGTAATCGAGCGAATTGAAGCTCATTGCGTCTGCGCGTTCGGCCTTGATCCGAGCGCTGATCCGAACCTTGCCCCGGGCACCCGTCGGTCAAAGGGCCCCGTTTGTAGCCGCGCCCGCACGCCCCGGCAACGAGCACCGGGAGCCGGTCGGTGAGCGAGCCCAATCTCCCTGAGGCTCTTGTGCCCGCGGCTGGCTCGCCCGAGGCCGACGAGCAGCTCTTTCACGCCGAGGTTCAAAAGAACCTCAAGCGCAACTTCACCGCGCACATGCTGCACGGGCTGCTCGGTCAGACCGGCTTTCGGATCGTCGAAGCGCCCACGCTCGTGCCCGCGTACGTGTATTTGCTCTCGGGCTCGACCACCGCGGTCGGCGTCGCGCGCGCGTGCCAAGCGCTCGGCTCGCTGCTCACGCCGATCATCGGCGCCACGCTGATCGAGCACCGCCGGAAGGTCATGCCGATGGTGTTCGGCACCGGCCTCGGCATGCGCTTGCCGCTGCTCGGCATCGCGCTCGCGGGCTTCTTTCTCGAGCCGCAGGCGACGCTGATCGCGCTGTGCGTCTTGATGGCCGCGTTCGGCTTCTTTCAAGGCATGCAGATCGTGACCTTCTCCGTGCTGGTCGCGAAGGTGATCCCGGTCGAGCGCCGCGGCTCCTTAGTCGGCACGCGCAACTCGGTCGCGGGCCTGATGGCGTCCGGTGTCGGCCTCTTCAGCGGCGTCTTGATCGAGCGCAACGCGCTCGGCAACGGATACGCGAGCACGTTCTTGATCGCATTCGCGCTCACCGCGGCGGGCCTCGCATCGCTCATCTTGCTGCGCGAGCCGGCAGCCCCCGCGGTGCGCGAGCGCTCCTCGCAGCTCAGCACGCGCATGCGCCAGCTGCCCGCGCTGATGCGCAGCGACCCCGGCTTTCGCGCATACATGATCGCGCGCTCTATCGGCACGATGGGCCGCATGGCGACGCCCTACTACGTGATCTACATCGGTCAGGTCATGCATCTGTCCGGCGACCGGCTCGGCATGCTCACCGCCGCATTCGTGATCGCGCAGACCGCGAGCGCGCTCGGCTGGGGCCTGCTCGGCGACCGGCGCGGCTTTCGCGACGTGCTGCTATGGTCACTCGCGGTCTGGACCGTCGCCACCGTGGTGCTGATCTACGCGCTCGGCCTGACGCTGGTCGTGATCGGCTTCATCGCGCTCGGCGCCGGCATGGGCGGCTTTCAGCTCGGCTGCGGCAACCTCGTGCTCGAGTTTGGCAAGCGCGAGGACATCGCGATGCGCGTCGCGCTTGCTCAAACCGCCGAGCAAGCGGTGATCGTGATCGCGCCCTTGATCGGCAGCCTGCTGATCGAGACCGTCTCGTACGCAGCGATGTTTTGGACAACTGCGGGCGTGCTCTCGTTGGCCTCCGTCGTGACGGCCTTGCGAGTTCACGAGCCGCGTAAGCCTCGTGACAAGGGGATGCTCGATGCGAATCGCTCTGTGCTCGGATGAGCCCTATCCCGTGCATGCGCTCGTGCGCACGCTGCTGCAAGCGCGCGGCCACG
>JAYUYY010000428.1:0-2141 GCA_043752225.1 Sandaracinaceae bacterium
GCCGAAAGCGCTGCACGAGCTTGCCGAAGACCAGGCACTCGTCTTCGCCGATCGAGATCGGGAAGTGATGGCCTTTGAGCCGCCGATGCGGGCCGCCGGGGTTCAAAAGGCCGTTGGGCCACACGAAGCCGATGGGAGCGAGGCCGTCGAGGGCCCGAGTCACGCGTTGCAACGATTCGTCCATGGAGTCCGCGTTATAGCATTGCTGCGCGCGGCATTGATCTGCGGATCAGAAGCCGAAGCTCACGCGAGCCGGGGGCAAGCGCGCGCCCGCTCCCACATGCGGCACCGCGAACGGCGCGAGCCGGTGACCGTCCCACGCTAGGAATCGCAGCTGCGGCGCGTCGAGGTCCTGATCGAACGCGCAGCGCACGGCCGCGACGTGGCCGTCATCCGTAAGCGCCGTGACTTCAATCGTCAGGCCCTCGAGCTCGATCCGCTCACCGAGCCGCAACGGGTTGCGCTGCGAGCGGTAGAGCTCGAGCAACGGCTCACGCAAGAGGCCGCCTTCATAGCGCAGCTCGAGCGTGCGGCGATCGATGCGCTGCGCGATGACCGGCACAGCTCCAAACGACAGCACCCGCAGCCGACGCGGCGCAGGCCGATCCTCGAGCGCGGCGATCGGGCGAACGAGCTTCGTGTAGTAGTAGTCGGGCGCCGTCAGCACGATCACGTCGCGACCTCCGGCACGCAGCAGGATTTCGTCGGCCGCCGCGCGCGCTGGACGCGTGAGCGCGACGCTCATTGAGGTCAGCGGCAAGAGCAGCGGCGAGATCACCAGGTGAAAGCCGACGAGCCCGGCGCAGAGCGTGCTCGCGAGCGTGCGATAGGTGCTCGAGGTGGGAAGCCATGCCGCGTTGCCGATCAGCGCGTGCCAGAGCTGCGAGAGCAAGCCCATCGCGCCGAGACCTACGAAGAAGAGCAAACGGTTGTTGGGATGCGTGCTCACCGCAGGTACGAGCGCAGCGAGCGTCCCGAGCGCGAAGAACGCCGCGGTTCGATCGCGGCGCACGAGCGGCCATACGATCGCGGCGAGTGCGACCGCGAGCGCGACCGCGAGACCGAGCTGCAAGCTCGGCCAGGGCGGCGGCAGAAACACGTAGGCCTCGGCGGGCGGAACGAACAGCTCGCCGAGCAGCAACACCGGCATGCGCTCGAATGCGGCGGCGATGAACTGCAACGGCTCGTGCGCCGGATCGAGATACAAGCCCGAGCCGTGCGCGCCGCGACCGGCCGCCGCGTATTGCGCGCGCCAGACGATCACCGCCAGCAGATGCGGCACGAGGAACTGGATGCGTTGCGCGATCCGGCCGTGATCGAGCAACAGCGCGTGCGCGAGGATGAAGCCCACGATCGAGATCGCGCCCTCGCCTGCCAACAACGCGGCGAGCAAGACGGCGGCCGCGATCAGCGCGCGCGGAAACGAGCCGCGCTCACCGGCCTCGCGCGCTTTGATGTGCAGGAGCAGCGCGCACACGCCGAGGCAGGCGGCGATCACCGCGTTGCGATTTGCGATCCAGCCGACCGCAAAGCCGTGCGTGTGATCGAAGGCATACAGCACCGCCGCGATGCCGGCCGCGGTCGTGCGCCCGAGCAAGGATCGATACAGCGCGGTCGCCGCGAGCACGAGCAGCGCGTACCAGGCCAGGTTGTGCGCGTGCTGGAGCAGCGCGTTATCCGGAAAGAGCGCCGCATCGAGCGCGTGGCTCAGCTCGCTGACCGGTCGATACAGCGAGACGAGCAGCTCGGGATCGATCCAAAACGGCGCGTAACCGTTTTCGATCTGCCAGTGGTTGATCGCGCGCTCACCGTTTGCGATCCCGAACGGCGACTCGTACGCTCGCTGCAACGCATCGGCGCCCGGCAGCCCCGAGAACAAGAACCGATGCACGTAGTCGTCGAGATGAAAGCCGATGAAGAGCGACGGCGAGACGAGCAGCGTCGCGAGCAGCGCAAGACGCAGCCCCAGCTGAGGGTGCTCGAGCGCAGCGACGAGCCTCGCGACACCACTATCGTGGGCATGCTTTTCGGCACGGTTCTCGGCCACAGCGCAGGCTTGCTAGTAGAACGCCGGGTCGAATCCCGCAACTGCGCGGCACAGGAACGTCCCGAATGAACGAAGCCGAGATGAACGCGCGATG
>JAYUYY010000429.1:0-5712 GCA_043752225.1 Sandaracinaceae bacterium
GATAGGGGACGTTTCTCGGAAACTCGGATATTGCGACGGCCCCGCCTCGGCTCTCCGTTTCCGAGTTTCCGAGAACCGTGCGCTAATCCGACGCCCTAATCCGACGCTAATCCGCGACGGCGGGAGATGGGATGGCACCGCGTGCTCTCGTCGTTGGCTCGTGCAGCTTGGAGCTGTGCAACGCGGGATCGGGGTCGTGCCAAGGCGGGGCCAGAGACTCGGAGCCGTGGATCGCGTAATGCGAAGCAGTGGAGGCGGCGTAGGTGACGAAGTGCTCGAGCGCGGTGGCTTGTCTCGCCGCTGTGCTGTCGTGGTGCGCGATGAGCTCCGGCGCACACGCGTTCGGTGGGCTGTGGTCCGCGCCGGACGCGCGAGTCGAGCAAGCCGGCGCGCAAATCATCCTCGTGGATCATCCAGGCCCCACGGTCACGGCCATCGTGCAGATCCAATACGCCGGTGCAGGAGAAGATTTCGCGTGGGTGATTCCCGTGACGGGCACGCCGACGGTTGCGATGTCTTCGAATGCGGTGTTCGAGCGCCTCGATGCGGCGACCGCGCCCGAGTATTGGCTCGAGGTCGCGACCGACGGCATGTGCATGGCGCAAGAGCTTTCGGACGCAGGGCTCGGTGAAGGTACGGACGTGGACGGCACGCCGAGCCTCCCCGGCACCGCCCAAGACTCGATCATCGTGCTGCATGCGACTTCGGTCGGCTCGTACAACTACAGCCACATCGCGATCGCTCCCGCGGCCGACGATAAGGTCGCAGTCGCGACCGACTGGCTCACGCAGAACGGATACGACCTGACGGGCCGCGAGCGCGAGTTGCTCGGACCATACTTGGAAGCCGGCTTCAATCTGCTCGCGTTCAAGCTCACAGAAGGCGCGTACGTGGACGCGATTCGGCCGGTGATGCTGACCTATGAGAGTGAGCGACCTAGCATTCCGCTCTTGGCCACGGCTGTGTCGGCGCAGCGCGACATGCGCATTCAGGTTTGGGTGATCGGGCCCTCGCAGGCGGTGCCATCTAACTATAAGTCGCTCGTGCTCAACGACGCGCTCTTGGATTGGCGAAGCGGCCGCACCTACGTCGCCGGCACGCTGCCCGAGGGCGGCGATGGACCGGTGGTTCGCTACGTCGATAAACCGATCAACTATGACGCGGTGGTGATCGCCGCCGCCAACGAGGCCGGCGGGCAAGGCTTCGTCACCGAGCTCGGCGGCCCGGCAAGCCAGTTTAGAGAGACGGTCTGGTCAGCGCTCGACGCGGACGATTTCGCGACGCTCTCGACTGAGAGCTATGCGGACGGCCTGGACGCCGTCCTCGCCGCGCAGGCTTATTACGCGGGCTGGGATGGTTGGGAGGAAGCGATCGTGGGCGCGACCACGTTGCCCGACGAGGTGACGATCGAGGAGCTCGGCCGAGATCCCGAGGCGTATCGCGGCGTGGTGGAGATCGACACCGCGCGGTTCATGCAGCTGCTCGACGAGAAGGTCGTGAGGCCCGTCGCCGCGACCGCCGCGCTCTTATACGAAGGTCCCTACCTCACGCGTCTCTACACGACGATGAGCGCGCGCGAGATGACGCTCGATCCGAGCTTCGACTACAACGCTGATCTCGCGCAGCTCAGCAACGTCCACTTCGCCAAGCAGCACATCGAGTGCAGCGCGGATCGCACGCAAGACGAAGCGCCGTGGCGCATCGAGCTGCCGCAAGGCGGAGTCGTTCTCGGCGAAGGTGAGCAGGACTGGCCCGTGGCCGTGGGCTCGATGCCCGCAAACCTCAAAGTCGTGATGCTCTCCACCGAGGGCTCTGGCAGCGTGCTGCAAGACAACAGCCAAGCGATCGCGACCAAGCTGCTGGAGGCCGCCGGCACGCTTAGCGAAGACTTGTCGTTGCCGCAGCTGCTGCCCGAGCACGGCGCGTCGATCGGCGGCAGTCAGAGGCTAAAGCGTCCCAGCGATGCGCGCGACTCGAGCAGCGCATGCACGGCTTCGCGCGCTCACGAAGCCACGAGCTCCACGCTCGCGCTATGCATGCCGCTCGCGGCAGCGATGCTCGCGTGGCGCCGAAGCCGCGCGTGCTCACGCGTCGCAGGAGCACGCCGGTCATGAAGCGCTACGCGACATGGGCGTTGGCGTTGGCATCGTTGCTGCTGTTCGCATGCGAGAACAGCGGGGGCACGGACGCGCAAGTCGACGCAGACGTCGCGCAGGAAACGGGCGCGCTGACCCGCGAGCAGCTGCTCGATCCGGAGACGTGCAAAGGTTGCCACCCGGCTCACTACCGCGAGTGGTCGAGCAGCATGCACGCGTACGCGGCCAAAGATCCGGTGTTCATCGCCATGAACAGGCGCGGTCAACGCGAGACCGGCGGCGAGCTCGGCGATTTCTGTATCAAGTGCCACGCGCCGATGGCGGTGGTCGACAAGCTCACGACCGATGGCCTCAACCTCGCCGAGCTCCCCGACAGTGAGCGCGGCGTGAGCTGCTATTTCTGTCATAACGTCGTGGGCATCGAAGGCGACCACAACGCGCTGCTGCGCTTGGCGAACGACACCACGATGCGCGGGCCGATCCGCGATCCACTGCGCGTCAGCGCGCATCGCGCCGAGCACTCCGACATGTTCGAGGAAGCGAGCCCGAGCAGCTCGGCGTTGTGCGGCGCGTGCCACGACATCGTCACGCCCAACGGCGTCCACCTCGAGCGCACGTTGCAGGAGTATCGAGCCGGCTTGTTCTCGAAGAGCGCGACCGGAGGAGAGCTGCAACCGTTCGATGGTTGCGTCAGCTGTCACATGGCTCCGCGACAAGGTCTTGCAGCCGTCGTACCGGGCGCTCCCGTACGTCTGGTCCACGAGCACATGTGGCCCGCCATCGACATCGCGCTCAACGATCATCCCGCGCGCGATGCGATGCGTAGCGCCGTGGAGGATTGCCAGCTCGGCCGCAGCATTTCGTTCTTCACGCTCGAGGTCACCCCGCCTGACCTCTTCACCTTTCAGATCCAAACCGCGGCAGGCCACAACATGCCGAGCGGTGCAGCGCAGGACCGGCGGATGTGGCTCGAGCTCTCGGCGTACGACGCAAGCGGCGCGCTGCTCGAAGAAGTCAGCAGCGGTCAGATCGGCGACGGCGAGATCGAAGAGTGGCCCGCGACCGATCCACGACATGACCCGCACTTGCTGATGTTCCGCGACCGCATGTACGACGCACAAGGCAAGCCCGTGCACATGTTTTGGGAGGCCGCGAAGTCGAGCGCTTATCCCGACGGCTACGAATCACAAACGCTCAGCGTGCCGACGAGTACGTATGTCGATGGCAAACACGCGTTGCTGAAGCAGTACCGGGCTGTAGGGCCGGATGGTGCGCTGCCAGCGCGCGTCACCGCGCGGCTCCGCATGCGACCGATCGGCATGGACGTGCTTCAAGATCTCGTCGACTCCGGTGATCTCGATCCCGCGATCGCTGCGGAGATGCCGACCTACACGGTCGGCGCTCCGATTGAGTGGACGCCCGACGCCGGTTTGATGAAGACAATCCGCGCGGAGCCGAACGCGGACTGCACGACGTATCGCTGTTTACTCGATCCAAGCTCGGACGGATGCCCGTAAGGAGCTCGCGCGCGGTGTGCGTCAAGCCGAACGATCGGTGCTCAGGGCATGCGAAGCGCTACGCCGAGCGCAACGGTGAGCCAAGCGCCGCGCAGCGCCATCCGTTCCTGCGCGCGCTCATCGAGGCCGACGACCGGGCGCGCGACGTAGCCGGCTTCGATCGCGACGCGTAGCGCGGTCGCGCTCGCGCGTGCGACCGGCAGCTGCAACGCGGCGAACAAAGCGGGACCGAGCCAGAACGCGGAGAGTTGATCGCCTTGCAGGCTCGAGCGCTGCGCGCTGGCCGATAGATGCACGTGACCGACGCGCAGCCCGATGCCCGCGCTCAGCTGCAGCGATCGTTTCAAAAGCAGCGGCGCGATCCCGAAGCAAGCCGACAGCATGCGCATCGAGACCTCCGATGCCGCGCGCTCGCTTTGGCCAAACTGCGCTTGGAGATCGAGCGAGAGCAGCAGCGGTCCAAGCCCGTGCGAAGCGCCGAGGTCGCCGCCGAGCAGCGGAGCAACGGGATCGCCCGCAACGGAGAATGACGGCGCGACCCACAGCTGAAACGATCCAACTCGCGGCTGGTCGGTGTCATTCGACGCCGGCGTCTCCTCATGCGTCGCCGCTTCAGCCGCACGCGATTGCGCGGCGGCGCGCTCGAGCTGGCTGGTCGTGATCAGCTCGGCAAGCGCAAGCGCCACCAGCCGCTCACGCGCCTCCGGTGCCGCGGCGGCGAGGTCGAGCTCGACGCGCAACGGATGGGCATGCGCAGGATCGTCGACGGCGACGGTCGCGTGCGGAACGGCGCAATGAACGGTGCCGCTCAGCGTCGCGGTGCGCGCATCCGCTGTGTCCAAGACGCGCATCCGCGGTGCCAGCTCGAGCGCGACGAGCTTTCGGATCTCGGCGCCCGACGCGCCCAAGCAATCGGGCACGCTCAACACCACCGCGTCGTTCACGACCTCGGCGCTGGGCTGCGCGCGCGTAGTGGCCGCGGAGCCGAGCTCCGTAAGACCACCTAAGAGCATGAGCATGAAGCGCAGCGCGCGCTTCTCCGCAAGCATCACGGCAGACCACCAAAGCGTCGAACCGCTTGAATGCGGCGGCCCTCGGGATAGCGCTCCAAATACTCGAGCGCGAGCGTGCGCGCGGCGGCTGCATCCGATGCGCGATGTGCCGCTTCAACTTGGCGCGCGAGCGCATCTTGCGACAGCGCGCTGCTTGGCGACATCGCACGCGCGCGCGCATACGCCGCTGCCGCTTCGCGGGGCCGGCCGAGCTGGTTCATGAGCACGCCGCCGAGCGTGAACGCCGCGAGCGGCGCGCGGGGATCTTGCTCGTGGCGTTCGACGACGCGCTGCAAGAACGGCACGGACTCGGCGGCGTGGCCCGACAAGCGCGCTGCATCGGCCGCGAGCAGCAGCTCTTCGACGTCGTCGGAGAGGTGCGTGCGGTCGCGCTCGAGCAGCACATACGCCTCTTGGAATTCGCCCTGCTCGGCGTGCTGGCGCCAGCTCGTGTCGCGCGAGCGGTCGCGCTCGCTCGCCCGCGGCACGATCGGCTCGACGGTATTCGCAGGCGTTGTTTCGTCAACGGTTGCGGCAACGGCTGCGGCAACGGGTGCGACTGCAGGCTTTGGAAACCAGCCACTTTCGCCGGCGCCAAGCTCAACCGATCCGTTCGGCCAGCTCACCGCGACGCGTCCGTGCAGCACGCTCACGTGCGTGCGCGCGCCTTCCCGCGCCAGCTCGAAGCCGGTGCCGAGCACGCGCACCACGACCTCGCCGCAGACCACGCGAAAGGCTCGCTCCGCGCGCTTCGAGACCTCAAAGCGCGCGCGGCCGCTCGGCAAGCGCACGTCGATCGCCGCCTCGGATGCGCGCTCGACCACGACCTGCGCGCTGGCGTCGAGCAAGTGCGCTCGCGAGCCATCGGCAAAGCTCAGCGTGCGATCGGTTGTGACCGGCTTGCTCGCAGCTACAGGCGCGTGCTCGGGAGAGAACCGCAGCGCAGTCGCGACGCCGCCGAGCACGATCAGCACCGCGGCAGCTGAAGTGAGAGCCACGCGCGTGCGGCGCCGCGCACGCTTGCGCTGCGCGCCGTGCAGCGTGCGT
>JAYUYY010000430.1:0-5704 GCA_043752225.1 Sandaracinaceae bacterium
CTTCGAGCCGTTCTTCACGACCAAAGCGGTCGGCGAAGGCACCGGGCTGGGCCTGCACATGACGCGCACGCTGATCAGCGCGCTCGAGGGAACGATCGAAGTGGGTGCGGCGCCCGAAGGCGGCGCGCTTTTTACCGTGCGCTTGCCGACTGCGGCCGCGAGCAACAAGCCTCTGAGCACGAAGCCGCCGAGCGCGCGCCCGGGCCGCGGCGAGCTCACGCACCTTTCACAGTCCGCGCCGCTGCGCCGTCCGCGCGTGCTGATCATCGATGACGAGCCGATGATCACGCGCGTGTTCACCGCGTCGCTCGAGGATCGCTGCGATGTCGAGGTCGCGTCGAGCGGCCGCGCCGCGCTCGAGAAGCTCGTCTCCAACACGCGCTACGACTTCATCTTTTGCGATCTCATGATGTCGGATATCGGCGGTGCGGAGCTGCATGCAGAGCTCCAGGACAAGGCACCCGGACGCGAGAAGGAGCTGATCTTCATGACCGGCGGCGTCTACGATCCCGCGGTCGGGCAGTTCCTGTCACGGGTTGCGAACAAGGTCCTCGATAAGCCTTTCGATATCCGTCACGTGGTGCTTGGAGACGAGCCGTTCGCGCCATGAAGCTCTTGAAGGCTCAGCGAAAGCGGCGCCTGCGCAGGCGGATGGGCACCCATCGGCGCTCGCCTTAGTAGGAAGATCTCATGCTTGCCGACCTCTCACTCGCTCAGCTCGATCGGCCGTACCTGCTGATCGTCAACATTCCGTACTATGTCGATGGTCGCGGGAGCGTTTATCTCAACCGCGGCTGGCACATCGATCTAGCTCGGCACTTCGCTTATCTGCCGCGCTTGCGCGTCGCGGCGCCACGCTTACCGTTGCCGGTCGCGCATGCGCACCTCGAATGCTTTGCCGGCGACGAGCAGCGTTTCGTGGCGCTGCCGGCTCAGGGCTCGATGCGAGAAGCGGTGCGCGCGCTGCCGCGCACGTGCCTGACGATCGCGAAGGCTGTGGGTTGGGCCGAGGTCGTGCATACCGGGGTTGCGGGTTGGCCGTATCCGATCGGTTGGCTCGGTGCCGTGCTGGCGCGGCTGCGCGATCGCGAGCTGGTGGTGGTGGTGGAGAGCGCGCCGTGGCGTGCGACCGGCACTGCTGAGGATCGCAAGCTCTCGCGCCGCGTGCGCGAGCCCGTGTACGAAGCGCTCGCGCGGTTCAGCGTGGAATCGGCGAGCGTCGCGCTGTTCACGCAAGCCACCTATCGCGATTCGCTGCTCAAGCGTCCGCGCGGCGCGAGCTACGTGACGCCTGCGACCTGGATCAGCGATGAGCACGTGCTCGATGCGCTGGCCGCGCGCGCGCGGATCGCAGCCAAGGCTCAGCGCCCGATGCGTTTTGCGTTCATCGGGCGAATGCTCACGGAAAAAGGCGTGATGATGTTGATCGACGCGCTGCGCTTGCTCGAGCAGGATAAGCGCGCGGTCGCGATCGACTTCATCGGTACGGGCGAGCTCGCAGCGGCGATCGAAGCGCAGCTCGCGAGCTTCGCTCACGTACGGGGTCAGATGATCGGGCAGATCCCGTATGACCAAGGTTTCTTCGCGCAGCTCGACCAGTATGACGCGGTGGTGATGCCGAACCTCGGCGATGAGCAGCCGCGACTGGTGTTCGACACCGCCGCGCGTGCAGTGCCGGTGATCGCGTTCGCGACCGACGGCATCACGCCGCACGTGACGGACGGTGTCACCGGCGTGCTCGTGCAGCCGCGCGATGCGAGCGCGCTGGCCGATGCGCTCTCGCGCGCGCTCGAGCAACGCGAGCAGCTCGCTCGGATGGGCCTTGCCGCGCTCGAGCGCGTGCGCCCGCACACGCATCTCGCGATGCACCGTCAGCGCGCGGCGTTGTTCGCCAAGCACCTTCGAAAGTAGCGCGGAGAACACCTTCTCCCGGGCCGCTGCCGTGCATACTCGAACGGCGCGCCTCTCGCCGCTCGGCTGCGTTCTAGCAAGCTTTCTGCACTGAAAGCGCCGGCAATTCCAGTTAGATGACGATGCGGTAATAACCGTTCTGCATACAACAAGTATGCGATTTGTTGCGTCGCTCGCTTGCCGCTCGAGCCCTGCCGATCCAGCTTGGTGATCATGGCTGCGGCTCCCGATGTCTTCCGCTTTCGCGACTACCGCGCGTTCCTGCGCGCGCTCTACGCGCACAAGAAGGCGCACGAGTACGGATTTTCGCTGCGCGCGTTCTCGAAGCACGCGGGGTTGCGCTCCTCGAACTACTTGAAGCTGGTGATGGACGGCGACCGCAACCTCACCGCCGACGCGGCGTCGAAGTTCGCAAGCGCGTGCGGGCTCAAAGGCCAGAGCGCCGATTACTTCTGCGAGCTGGTCGCGTTCAACCAAGCCAAGAGCGCGGACGAGCGCGAGCGCGTGTATGCGCGCTTACGGCGCTTTCGAAAGTATCGCGAGGTCTATCGTCTCGACTCCGCGCAAGAGGCTTACCACGGCGAGTGGTTCATCCCGGTCGTGCGCGAGCTGGTCGGCCGCGCGGACTTTCGCGAGGATGCAAAGTGGATCGGCAAGACGGTCACGCCGAGCATCGCGCCGCGCGACGCGCAGCGCGCGCTCGATGTGCTGCTCGAGCTCGGCCTGCTCGAGCGCGACGCGGACGACAAGCTGATCCAAGCCCACGCGTTGGTGCAGACACCCGAGGGCCCGCTCTCGCACCACGTCGCGAGCTTTCACCGCGCAATGATGACGCGCGCGACCGAAGCGCTCGATCGCGTCCCGCGCGAGGAGCGCGAGATCGCTTCGCTCACGCTGCGCGTGGACGAGGAAAAGCTCGCCGAGCTCAAGCTACGGCTGACGCGATTTCGCGAAGAGCTGCTGCACACGTTCGAGAGTCATGCCGGCGCAAAGCGCGTCGTGCAGGTGAACTTTCAGATGTTTCCCCTGACGGGGAAGGAGGACTGAGCCATGCGATCCCTGTCATTGATTCTTCTCTTGTTGATCGCGAGCCTCACCGGCTGCGCGCAAAAAGATGCCGGTACGAGCACCGGTAACCCTTCGCCCGGCGATCCCGATGGCGGAATGACGGTGACCGACCCCGACGACGGCCTCGGCAGCGAGGGCGGCTTCGGATATTGCGAAGCGGGCGACAAGACCGTGATCGACGTCGATGAACAGACCGATCTCGGTTTCACGGCCGAGGACATCCTCGCGTTCGCGGCCGGCACGCACGAAGAGACGATCCATTGGCTCGCGCCGATGAACACGACCTTCGGTCCCGAGAGCGGCGATCACGCGATCACGATCACGGTGACGCACGATGGCGACGTTCGTTTCGTCGAGCCGAGCACCGAGAGCAGCGGCGCGGAAGGCGGCGAGGAAATCCTGATCGACATTGGCCGGCCGGAAGGTTGCACGCCGTGGCTCGAGATCGACGTGCACGTGACGGTGGCGACCGATGGTGGCGCGCTCGACGAGAGCTTCGATGCGACGCTGCGCACGCACAACCGCCTGATCGCGACGCTGTTCACGCATCCCGATCCGGATGCGCTGGGCGGTGATTTCGACGCGTCGTTCAGCGTCGATGGCTTCGTGCTCGGGCAGCTCGACCTCGGCATGACGTTCTCCGAAAACGGTGTGAACGGCGCGTTCGGTGGCGTCTTCGAGATGCATTCAGCGGACGCAGTCGCGGCGGGCTCGGGCGGTGACTTCGCTGCGATTGGCGATGCGAGCTGCGGCACTGGCAATCTCGCGGTCGGCTTGAGCGACGAGATCGCCGGCAACACGCTGCAAGGCGTGCTCGATGCGTTCGCGGCCCACGATGAAGCGACGATCACCTGGGAAGACGCGACGACGACGACCAGCACGCTCGCGTTCACGCCGGACCACAGCGCCGGTTGCGTGCTGCTCGACAACAGCCAAGTGGGCGAGGTCGCGTTCACGCTGCTCGGCAAGCTCGTGATGGTCAGCGAGGATGGTCGCTTGGACGGCGAGTGGGCCGGCACGTTGCAGGCGACGCTCGCGGCGGACGACACGATCGCGACGATCAGTTTTCAGATCGAGGGCTCGGGTCTGCCTGCGGTGACCGAGCCCGGCGCAGTCGAGGCCTACGGCTTTCCGATGGAAGACGTCACCGGCTTCGACTCGGCCGGGCTCTACGTCGCAGTGACGATCGAGGACGGCGCGCTTTCCGGTAATGTCGGGCTGACCGGCTACACGCTGGCGGAGTGCGCGGGCGGCGATCTCGATGAAGGGATGGAGCCGGCTCCAGATGTCGATCCCAATGTCGGCGGTGGTGGCACCGCCGGTGCGACCGGCGGTGGATCGTCGGGTTGCCGCGGCTCCGACCCGACCGAGCTCGCGATGGGTACGATCGAGTAGCGACGATGCGCTTACGCGGCGGTGTCAGCTCCGATTGACATCGCCGCGCGTGCGCGTAAGCAGCGCGGACATCCATGCTCAAGGTGACGACGTGGAACGTGAATGGGATTCGCGCGCGTGCGACCGAGGTGCGCGCGTGGCTCGAGCACGAGCAACCCGACGTGCTGTGCTTGCAAGAGGTGAAAGCCTCGCCAGAAGACGTGCCGAGCGAGCTGCGTGAGCTGCCTTCGTACTTCGGCTATTGGCACGGGCACAAAGGTTATTCCGGCGTCGCGCTGCTGTTCTCGCGCGCGACATTCGGTGCGCGGCCGCAGTTCATGCATCCACCGTTCGATCTCGAGACGCGGATCGTGACCGCGGTCGCGGGTGGCGTGTTGTTCGCTTCGATCTACGTGCCGAACGGCGGCAAGAGCTTCGAGACCAAGGTGCGGTTTCTCGAAGCGCTCGACGCGTACTGCGCGCAGGCGCGCGCGGAGGGACTGAAGATCGTGTTGTGCGGCGATCTCAACGTCGCGCTCGAAGCCCGCGACGTGCATCCCAAGCTACGAGACCCACTTCAGATCGGGCAGACCGCTCCGGAGCAGAGCCAGCTCGCGAAGATCATCGGCCACGGGTTGGTCGACCTCTCGCGCAAGTTCTATCCGGATAGTGATGAGCTGTTCTCGTGGTGGGCGCCGTGGCGCAACAACCGCGGGCGCAACATTGGCTGGCGATTGGACTACGTGCTCGCGAGCGAGTCGCTGGCCGAGCGCGCGATCAGCTGTGAGGTGCTGCGCGAGCACGGCAGCAGCGATCACGGCCCGGTGGTCGCGCTGTTCGATCTGGATCTGCCGCGCGCGGAGCCGGTCGATGAGCCGAAGGCCCAGCCTGCGACTGAGCCGAGTGGACAGCTGCGGTTGATCTAAGACCGTGCGACGGGCTATCCGCCGCCTGCTCGAGAGTGGCCTCCGCCTTCGTGAAACATGCGCACGACGACGCGGAGTTGCTGTGCTACGGGATCGGTTTGGATGAATGCTGTGGGTGCCGGTCTCAAGACAGGTTTCGGATGGCTGGCTTTTGCGCTGCTCGTTGCATGTGCTTCAACAGATGAACCGCTTGATCGCGGGCCTCTGAGGCGCGGCAGCGGCCCCTCGGCGTGCGACTCGGAAACCGAGAGTGGCGTCGATGATTCAGACACGATGGTGGCATCAGGGGACGCAGCGGTAGTCGATTGCGCGATCGCCGACGACGGTGAGCCGATCACGCTGTCGCGATTGCTGAGCGAGATGGTCGATGTGGGTCGGTTCGCTCGGCTGCCGAATCCGCCGTATGTGAGCCACCTTGCGTCGAG
>JAYUYY010000431.1:0-5692 GCA_043752225.1 Sandaracinaceae bacterium
CTGGCCAAGTCATTCAAGGCTGGGACCAAGGCGTCGCCGGCATGAAGGTCGGCGGCTTGCGCAAGCTCACGATCCCGCCGCACCTCGGCTACGGCGACCGCGGCTTCCCGGGCGCGATCCCGCCCTCGTCGACCTTGATCTTCGAGGTCGAGCTGCTCAGCGTGAAGTGAAGGCCTAGCTCGGGGCTTGGCCCGGCACGAAACGCTCGACTAGGCCCGGGAACAAGCGCTTGAGATAGATCGCCATCACCTCAGGGCCACCGATGTTCATCTCGCTCTGCCCGCGCGCGATCGCTTTCACGATCGCGTTCGCGCAGACCTCGGCCGGCAAGCCCTTGTCGATCGAGCCGTCGCGCTTGCCGTGCGTGCTGCCGTCTTTGCCGACCGCGTGCTCGGTGATCTCGGTCTTGATGTAGCCCGGGCACGCGATCGTGACGCCGACGCCGGTGCCGTGCAGCTCGGCGCGCAACGAGTCGTAGTAGCCGCGCACCGCGTGCTTGGACGCGCAATAGCTCGAGCGCATCGGCGTGCCCACATATCCCGCGACGCTGCTGATGATCACGATCCGGCCTTTGCCGCGCGCGATCATCGAAGGCAGCACCGCGTTGGTGAGCGCGATCGGCGCAAAGAAGTTCAGCTCCATCAAGCGCCGCACGTCTTCGATCTTCGTGTCGAGCGCCTTGGCGCGTTGGCTCACGCCCGCGTTGTTGATCAGCACGTCGATGTGCCCCGCGAGCTCGAGCGCGCGCGCGGCGAGCGGTGCGATCGCATCGGCGTCGAGCAGATCGCCCGGCAGGACGAGCACGCGATCGGGATGGGGTGCGCGCGCCTTGAGTGCCTCGAGCCGATCGCCGCGGCGCGCCGTGAGCACGACGGTCGCGCCCTGCTTGAGCAGCGCTTCCGCGAGGGCCTCACCGATGCCGGCAGACGCGCCGGTAATCCACACCACTTGGTCTTTGAACATGAGCGGCATTCTCCAGGTGGCCGCGAGCTGCCCACGGAATCGCGGCCTGAGTCAACCGACTTTGCGGGTCAGCACAGGCTGCAAAACCGAACCCTGGCTCGCGCCGGCCACCTTGTTTTGACCCGGCCTGACGCGGCCTAGCCACCCCACCCCTATGCAGACCCTTCGCAGCCCTCTGTTCGTGTGCGGCCTTGTGCTCAGCGCGCTGGCAATCGCTTGCTCCAGCGACTCGGATGACGGTGGCACCGCGGGTGCGAGCGGCGGCAACGGGCGCGCGGGCTCGAGCGGCGCGAACGGCTCGGAGATCCCCGGCGGCATCGTGCCGATGGGCATCGGCGATGCGAGCGCGGGCCAGCTGGATTCGGATGCGAGCGTCAGCGATCCCAGCGTCGCGTGCGTCACCGTGCACGCGGGCGCCGAGCTCTTGCCCGTGCACCTCGCGTTCGCGTTCGATGTCTCGGGCAGCATGGGTAAAGGCGATGAGCTCTGGCACGACCGCTCGCTCAAGTGGGATCCGGTCGTCGCCGCGACGCGCGCGTTCTTCGACGACACGGCGTCCGATGGCCTGCTCGCCTCGCTGACATTCTTCCCCGCCGACGGCGACGAAGACGAGCGCTGCGATGCGACCGTCTACGAAGCGCCCGACGTCGAGATGACCGAGCTTCCATCGCAAGCGTTCAGCGATGCGATCGCCGACATCGATCCGCAATCCGCAGACGACTGGCGCGGCGGCACGCCGACGCTGTTCGCGGTGCAGGGGGTGGAGAGCTCGATCCGCGCTTACCGCCAAGATCATCAAGGCCACTTCGCGATCGTGCTCGTGACCGACGGATATCCGCAGGGCTGCGACGATGCCGCCGACTCGGTGGACGCAGTCGCCGAAGAAGTGACCGCAGCGCGCGCGGACGGCATCGACACCTATGTAATCGGCGTCGCGAACCCACCGGTCGACGGCGCACCCGACACCGTGTCCGACCTGCACGCGATCGCAGAGGCCGGCGGCACCGAGCAAGCGTTCTTGATCGACACCGGCGATCCCTCCGCGACCAGCGATGCGTTCGACAGCGCGGTCAGCGCGATCGCGGGCCGCGCGATCGCGTGCTCGCTCGAGATCCCGCGCGCGCCCGACAACCGCGAGCTCGACAAGCAAAAGGTCGCGGTCACGTATGCGAGCGGCTCAACCGCTCCGATCACGCTGACGTACGACGCGGACTGCACGGGCGAGATGACCTGGCACTACGACGATCCCGCTGACCCACGCGCGATCGAGCTGTGCGACGACGCATGCACGACGATTCAAGCCGACCCGGATGCAGAGCTCGGCATCGACTTCGCGTGCGAGCAGCTGCTGACGGTCGACTGAAAGTTAGGGCGTGCAGGCGAGGTTGTTCTCGGGCACGGACGGCACTGACAGATCGGTCTGCGTGCGCGCGATCACCTCGAGCAGCGAACACTCCGAGAGCTGCGGGTTGTTGAACACCTCAAAGCGCGCGGCGCTGAGCAAGTGAATCGAAGGCAAGCCGGTGAGCATCGGGCTCTCGCTCACGATCACGACGCCGCCGCGTGGGCTGCATGCACGCGCTTAAAGCCAGCAAAAGCGGGATCAGCCGAAGTCTCAGCGCGCGATGCATGCTGGCCCTAGGACGAGCGCGCGCTGGTTTGTGACCCTCGCGTTCGGCTACCGTGCGGGACAGGGAGCGGCGAACACCGCGGAGGCTCAGATGGCGTTCCATCACGCGGTCGGTGCACGCGCGATCACACATGCAGTCGTGTTGCTCGCCTGCTTGGCGTGCAGCCAAGCGTGCTCAAACGGCCACGCGCTCGGCGCGGAAGCCGATGGCGACGACGGCGGCACGCGCCCAGACGCGGCGTTCGACAACCCCGGGCCTTTGATCGTCGCCGAGGAGCTCTCGGGCTGCGATGAGGGAGTCGCACCGACCCTTCGCAACCTCGGCCTCGAGGCGGCATACGATGCAGCGTTCAGCGCGTGCCGTTCTTCGCTCGACCTGTGGGACTGCGAAGACGGCGTATGCCCCGTCAGGGTACTGACGTGTGGAGCCGAGCGCTTCGATTTCGGGGCTACGGGGTGCCTCGCGCGCTACGTCGGCATGGTGACCGACTCGTCCTTCGTGGCCGAGCTGTCCCGCTGCATGGTCGAAGAGATGGCCGACGCGTGCATGCCGTGCGCGGCAGGAGCGACCATCGAGACCTGGGAATCGTGCACGGACTGATCGCGTGCTGACTCACGGCCGCGCTGGATTACCCTGCCGCGCATGGCGAACGCGAAAGACAGCTGGAACGTGCTGCCGCACGGGCCGATCGAGAAGCTTGCCGAGAACCTGTGGTGGGTCGTCGGCTCGCTCAAAGGCATGTCACTCAAGCGCAACATGGCGGTCGTGCGCCTGCCGAGCGGTGAGCTCGTGATCCACAACGCGGTGGCGCTGAACGAGAACGCGATGCGCGAGATCGAGGCCTGGGGCACGCCGACGTACCTGCTCGTGCCGAGCCGGTTCCATCGCCTCGACGCACCGGCGTTCAAGAAGCGCTATCCGAGCTTGCGCGTGCTCACGCCCAAGAACGCGCGCACCAAGGTCGCTGAGGTCATCGCGGTCGACGGCAGCTACGAGGACTTCCCCGCGAGCGACGCCGTGCGCCTCGAGACGCTGCGCGCGACCGGGAGCATGGAAGGCGCGATGCTCGTGCGCTCGGCCGACGGCGTCACGGTGGTGCTCAACGACTGCATGTTCAACATGGACAAGAAGCGCGACTTTCTCGGCAATATGTTCACGACGCTCTTAGGCTCGGCGCCCGGTCCGCGTGTCTCCCGGCTGGCGAAGGCGGCGATCATCAAGGACAAGCCCGGCCTGCGCGCGGACTTCGAGCGCTTCGCAGCATTGCCGGATTTGCAGCGCGTGATCGTGGCGCACGAGAAATGCGCGAGCGGTCCGGATGCGGCGGCTTCGCTGCGCACCGCTGCGACCTATCTATAAGATTTGCTACCAATTGAAACGCCCCGGCGCTCGCGAAGCACCGGGGCATTTCAATTATACTTAGCTACTAAGACGCCGGGATGCCTGCGTCGACGGGCTCGCCCGCGGGCTCACCACCCGCTCCGCCTACGCCTGCGTCAACCGGCTCGCCTGCGGGCGCTCCGCCTGCACCCGCGCCACCGACGCCCGAATCGGGCTCCGTACCGCCGGCAACACCGGCGCCGCCACCGCACGTCGCCTCCCAAAACGGATCATCAACACCAGGCGCTCCCGCGCAACCGGAGCCGCCGACTCCGCCCGCACCGGCGCCCGCACCGCCGACCGCGCCTGCACCTGCCACGCAGCCCGCCGAAACATCCGCTCCGCAGCCACCGACTCCACCGTCACCTGCGGGAACACTGCCGCACGTGGATTGCCACGCCGGATCGCCGGGCGCGCCCGCGCAGCCCGAGCCGCCGATTGCGCCAGCGCCACCGACTCCGCAGTACGGATCATCGACTGTGCAACCGGCCGCTCCGCCTGCACCAGCGCCGGCGTCAGCTACGCACGGGATCGCCATACCGGCTGCGCTGGGATCGTGGAAGCATTCGCCGCCGCATCCGGCGCCAATCGCTGCGCCGCCGGCATGGCCTTGGCCTGCTTGGCCTGCTTGGCCTGCTTGGCCTGCGACACCTCCGTCGGCATTGCCGAGCCATACATAGGTCGTCGGGCAGCCTGCGCTCAAGAGCGCGAATCCCATACTCAGCATCGTGAACGAAGTCTTATATCTCATATGCATCGGTGCACGTCCTTTCACACCTGTGTGGCCGGTGCGTTGGAGATGCGTGATGGTTTCTGCACGATTCATGGCTCGCATGCGCGCTTGGCGCTCGCGATCAGCGGCGAGCTCTCTGCTTGCGCGGCGAGCGCGATCGCGGCCGCGCGTCCTTCCGCGACTCGACCTGCGCTGCACAACGCGAGGACGCGCGCGGCATCGCGCTCGAGCGCAAGCGCGCCGTATGGAAAGCGCGTCGCATGCTCGTAGACGATCGCGATCGGAATCACCGCGTCGTAGCGCAGCCTGTGCGGATGAAAGCAGATCGATCTCGGCTTGCAGAGACGGCAACGCGGGCGTGAGCGGCGCGACCGGCACCGAGCGTGTAGAGCGTGTCGAGCGCACGCTGGGTTTCCGCGCGGGCAGCTCTCCTACCTCTGGCGGCACTTCTGCTTCCGTGGTCGCTTGCACCACCGCAGGTGCTTCGTTTGCAACCGCATGCTCGGGCAACGCTCGAGCGCGACGCGGTGCGCGAGCTTTCGCGACCTCCGCAGCCTGCGCACGTTGCAAGTTCGGCTGCGTGGGCTCCGCGCGCTGAAGCGCGACGCCTCCAGCAGCCACGCTGATCGCCGCGATCGTGATCGCCATGCTGACCTTTGCGGTGAACGTCGTCGCGACCGCCGTCTGCGTGCCGACCGCGAGCTTCGCCGCAGCACCGGCGTTCGCCGCCGCCACCGCCGCGCTGCTCGCCGTCGCCGCACCCGCAGTCGCTGCGAGCGCGATGCTGAGCTTGTTGCGCAGGCGTGCGCGATCGAGCTGCACGACTCGTCTCCCTGCCGCACTGTTCGCAACACTCGACGCATTGAGCAAGCAAAGAGCTACCCCGCCCGGGGAGTGTCCGGAGAATGCAACCTCCGTTCACATTTGCGTTCGTGCGAGCCGCGAATAGAACCCAGACGTGGTTGCGCTTGCCGAGCAAAGCTTG
>JAYUYY010000432.1:0-2127 GCA_043752225.1 Sandaracinaceae bacterium
CGGGGCGCGTGTCGCGCACTGGCTGGTGCGGGTCCCGCTCGCCGCGCTCTTCCTTTGGACGGGGGTCGAAAAACTGATCGCGCCAGACGATTTTGCTGCCGCCATCGCCGGCTATCGCGTGTTGCCGAGCGATCTAATCGGGCTCGCCGCGGTCGGCCTACCGGTGCTCGAGGTGGTCGCGGGCCTCGCGTTGTTGTGGCCGAGCTACGCGCAGGGCGCTGCGGTTTTGTGCGCGGCGATGCTCGTGATCTTCGCGGGCGGCATGGCGCAGTCGCGCTTGCGCGGAATCAACGTCGACTGCGGTTGCTTTGGCGCCGCGGTCGAAAGCCAAGTGTCATGGCTCAAGGTGACGCTTAACCTTGGGCTCGCTATGCTGGCCGTATGGACTTCGCGCGCGCGTGTTTCGCTGTTTGGACGGGCCGCTTGAAAGTGTCGTGCGTCGCGCTCTGCACGCTCGCCGCGTTCGCCGCGCTTTTGATCGTGCCGCACGCGCGTGCGAGCGTCGTGCAGGCGCTCTCGCTCGCGGAGCTCGTCGCGCAATCCGAGCACATCGTGGTCGCGCTGCCGGGCGAGCGTCAGAGCCGCGCGACCGGACGCTTGTTCGTGACCGACGTCAGCGTGCGCGTGCTGCAGAGCCTCAAGGGCGACTCGAAGCCCGGCGAGATGTTGGTCGCGACGTTGCTCGGCGGCGTGGTCGACGGGGTCGGCCTGAAGGTCCCGGGTGAAGCCAGCTTGCCCGAGGGCCAGAAGGTGATCGTGTTCTTGCAGCCGTCGAAAAAGAGCGGCGATTTGCATGTGGTCGGCATGTCGCAAGGCGTGATGGCGATCGAGGCGCGAAAAGGCGCGGACTTCGTAAAACCCTCCGCCGGACACGCCGCGTTGATGCAGCGCAGCGAGACCGGCGCGCTCAAGCCCGGCGCGCCCGCGCTCACGACCGAAATCGCCTTGCCGGACCTGCTAACGCAGATCGTCGGGCTCGTTAAATAGCGGTCGGCGGGCGCGGGGCGGGTGGTTGCCAGTGCGTTTGGGCCGCGCGATAAGGCGGCGCATGGAAGAAGCCCGCATCGGCGACAAGCGCGTTGTCAGCATTCATTACACGCTCACCAACTCCAAAGGCGAGGTCGTCGACAGCTCGCGCGACGACGAGCCGCTCGTGTACTTGCACGGCTCGGGTGAGATCGTGCCGGGGCTCGAGAAGCAGCTAGCGGGCAAGCGCGCCGGCGAGAAGTGCAACGTCACGGTCGCGCCGAAGGATGGCTACGGCGAGCGCAAAGGCAAAGGCGCGCAGCGCGTGCCGCGTGAAGCGTTTGCGGGGATCGACGAGATCGAAGTCGGCATGGCGTTCGACACCGAAGGCGACGACGGTCATTCGCAAACGGTCTGGATCATCTCGGTCGACAAAGACAGCGTGATGATCGACATCAACCACCCGCTCGCTGGCGAGACGCTCAACTTCGACGTCGAGGTGATCGCCGTTCGCAAGGCGACCGCCGAAGAGCTCCGCCACGGCCACGCGCACGGCGCGCACGGCCACGGCCATGGTCACTAGCCACGGCCATGGTCACTAGCCACGGTCACGGCCACTAGCCACGGTCACGGCCACTAAGCACGTCGCAGCCGCTGCGCGCCGTGCGCCTCGCGATTACGCTGTGGCCCGAGGGCTGGACGCGCGTGCGCTTGCGAGCTCGCGGCTGAGCGTGATCACGTGCCATGCCGGCATCAGCAGCGTGCTGAGCAACATCAGCGTCACGCCGAGCGCTGCGCCGAACGGGTCGGCGAAGCAGCGCTCGATCATTTGCATGATCGGGATCGGCGTATCGAGCAGCGTATTCGCGAGCAGCGCGAGCAGCGGGATGATCGCGCACAGGCCGAGCATCGAGAGCAGCGCCGCGCCGAGCTCTCGGCGGATGCAGCGCGCGACGTGATCGCGCAGGATCTTCATCCGCAACAGATCGCACAGCACGCCGCGCGACGCGACCCACGCCGGCCAGCGCGCGAGCGCGTTGCCGAGCGGCAAGATCACCAGCGCCAGGATCAGCGGCAACGCCGAAGGCACGCCGCTCATCGAGAGCGCGCCGCCCGTGCACAACACGCCGAAGCTCGCGAGCGCGATCGCCGCCGAACGCG
>JAYUYY010000433.1:0-2120 GCA_043752225.1 Sandaracinaceae bacterium
GAGAGCGAGTTCAGCCGAATCCGATCACCGAGCAGCGCGCCACCAGTTTTGCGCTTACTCGGGTCTACCAACAATAAACCAACACGTAGATCCGGCGCATGGTGCAAGAGTCTAAGTAACAGCTCATCGAGCACGCTCGACTTGCCCGCGCCACCCGTGCCCGTCACGCCCAACACGAAACCGCGCTGACCCGCGCGCGAACGCAGCGCCTCGCGCGCCAGCTCGAGCGACGGCTCCGCGACCGCCGCGCCGTGCTCGAGCCACGTGATCAAGCGCGCGACCGTGCCGGGATCATCCGCGGAAAGGTCGATTAAATCGCTGCCAAGCTCGCGCGCAGGCGGCGTGCCGAGCTGATCCATCACGCTCGCGATCATCCCCATCAAACCCAGGCGTTGACCGTCTTGCGGCGTGAAGATCTTCGTGACGCCGTACGCCTCGAGCTCCGCGATCTCGCCCGGCAAGATCGTGCCGCCACCGCCGCCGAACACGCGCACGTGCCCCGCGCCCACCTCGCGCAGCCGATCCACCAGATAGCGGAACAGCTCCATGTGCCCGCCCTGATAGGAGGACACCGCGACTGCATGCGCGTCTTCGTGCACGGCGGCTTGCACGATCTCCGCGACCGACCGGTCATGCCCGAGATGCACGACCTCCGCGCCCTGCGCTTGCAGGATGCGCCGCACGATATGAATCGCCGCGTCATGCCCATCGAACAGCGCCGCCGCGGTCACGACCCGCACCGGACGCGCGCTCTTGTTCGGTGGGTCCGTCACGCCTTAAGCATGCCACAGACCCCGTTACGGGACGCTTACCGTGACCGGCGCTGCGCAGCGCGCTGCAACTTGACCCGCGCTGCGCCTGCACATACTCACGAAGCGCTAGGTGGGCGGGTGTCCCTTCGGAGGCTTTGATGCGTATTGCGCCGGCGTTTGTCTTGGTTGCCGCGACGTTCTTGTTTGCGAGCGCGTGCAGTGATGGTGGCTCCGATGGCGGCGCGGGAACGGCCGCGGGTGCTGCTGGAACGACTGCAGGTGCAAGCGGCGCAACCGGCGGCGCAGGCGGCGCAACCGGCGGTGCGGGCGGCATGGGCAGCACCGCAGGCGCAGGCGGTATGACCGGCGGTGCGGGCGGCGCGACCGGCGGCAGCGGCGGCATGACGGGCGGCGCAGGCGGAATGACCGGTGGCACCGGGGGTATGACCGACGGCGGCGATCCGGACAGCGGCGCATGCGACGACACCGCGAACGCGTGTACGACCGCAGGCGTGAGCTGCGACGGCAACCAACTCGTGACGTGTGAGGAAGACTCCAACGGCTGCTTGGCCGAGACGCGCATCGACTGCGATGAAGGCGGCAGCGACTACTGCGACCAGGACGCCGCGACGCCGGTGTGCGCATCGTGCGAGGACGTCGATGACGCGTGCGCGACCGCGAGCGCGAGCTGCGATGGCGAGACGCTCACCGCGTGCGCGCTCAACGCCGACGGCTGCTTGGTCGAGACCACGACCGACTGCACCGCGGGCAACAACGACTACTGCGATGAAGACGCGACCACGCCGGTGTGCGTCGGATGCGCCAGCCTCGATGACGCATGCGCGGCCGCAGGCACGGGCTGCAACGACGACACGACGCTCGCGACGTGCGCTGCGAACGCCGATGGCTGCTTGGTCGAGACCACGACCGACTGCACGACCGTGACCGACATGAACGCGTGCTCCGAAAACGCCAATCCCGATCCGGCGTGCGTGCTCGACGTGTGCCGCGATGGCGACGGCGTGCTCAAAGACGACGTGTGCATCGACGACCAAGCTTCGTGCTCGGGCGAGATCTTGATCACCTGCGTGCCGGATGTTGACGGCTGCCCGATCGCGACGACGACCGACTGCACGACCGATCCCGGCCACAACTCCTGCGACGACACGCTCGTGACGCCCGCGTGCGTGAACGATCCGTGCGTCGACGTTACGAACTGCACGACGCAGGGCTCGGAGTGCCGCGGCCCTGAGATCGTCGACTGCGAGCCGAACCTCGATGGCTGCTTGGTCGAGACGATCCACGACTGCACGGTGAACGGCACGGTCAGCGAGACCTGCGATCCCAACCAGACGCCGCACGTCTGCG
>JAYUYY010000434.1:0-13661 GCA_043752225.1 Sandaracinaceae bacterium
CGCGGTGCCGAGGCTGCGGATCTTGTCGTCGATGAACGCGAGCAAGCTCTTCGGGTTCAAGAGCGCTTTGGTCTCTTGATAGAGGTAGCTCTTGTTCGCAGAGCCTCCGCCCTTGGCCATGAACAAAAACTTATAAGCGTCGCCGTCGGTCGCGTAGAGCTCGATCTGCGCGGGCAAGTTGTTCCCGGTGTTCTTCTCTTCGTACATCGTCAACGGCGCGAGCTGCGAGTAGCGCAGGTTGCTCGTGTTGTACGTGGCCGAGATGCCGGCCGCGATCGCGGCTTCATCGCCACCGCCGGTCCACACGCGTTCGCCCTTTTTGCCCATCACGATCGCGGTGCCGGTGTCTTGGCACATCGGCAAGACACCACCGGCTGCGATGTTCGCGTTCTTGAGCAAGTCGAGTGCGACGAAGCGATCGTTGTTGCTCGCCTCGGGGTCGTCGAGGATCGCGCGCAGCTGGGCGAGGTGACCGGGCCGCAAGTAGTGCGCGATCTCGCGCATCGCCTCGCCCGCTAGCATGGTCAGCGCCGCCGGCTCGACGCGCAGCACGCGCTGTCCATCGACGTCGATCACGCGCACGTGATTGGTGGTCAGCAGGCGGTACGGCGTCGGGTCGCTCCCGAGCGGCAGGATCTCTTGGTAGCCGGAGGCATCGTTTGAAAGGGGGTCGGGCATGGACGGCTCTTCTCTCAGACCGGGCCCGACATATAGCGCGACCGTTTCGGGGTCAACGGCCGCGAATAAATGCTGTTAGGCTGGCGCGCCGCGAAACGTTTCGCGACTCGCAGCGAACGCCTCCATGGAGCACGCAACCACGGACGAGCAGCTCATGGCGGCCTACTTGGCCTCGGATCCCGCTGCCTTCGGGCAGCTGTTCGAGCGCTATGCGCCGCGGATGTACGCGTTCTTCGTGCGGTCGTTCGGCCGCAAGGACGTGGCCGAGGACTTGGTGCAAACGACGTTTCTGAAGCTGCACTCGGCGCGCACCAGCTACGAGCAAGGGCGCCCGTTTCGACCGTGGTTGTTCACCATCGCCGCGCGCGTCCGGCTCGACGAGCTGCGCCGGCTTTATCGCGTGCCTGCCACCGCGAGCGACGACGAGGTCGAGCGCACCGCGGGCAACGACGCGAGCCCGAGCGAGCAAGCCGAAGCCAACGAGCAACTGAGCCTGATCGAGGCCGCGTTCGCGAAGCTCTCGCCGAGCCAGCGCACGGTGATCCAGCTGCACAGGGTCGAAGGCCTCTCGTTCGCGCAAATCGGCGAGATCATGAATGTGCAGGAAGGGGCCGCACGCTTGCGCGCGTTCCGCGCCTACGAGCGTCTACGCGAGCTCTTGAGCGTTGGAGCAAGCGATGCTTGAGCACCTTTCAGACGATGAGCTGGCGATGCTCGCGCTCGCGCCGGACGCCACGCCGAAGCTCTCAGCCGTTCAGCACATCGACGGCTGCGCGCAGTGCCGCGAGCGCGTGCAGGGCGTGCAGACCACGATGCGCGCGGTCGACACGCTCGACTTCCGCGGCGTGAGCCAGATGCCTGGCCTCGGAGCGCTGCGCGATCGCATCGAAGCCGATCTCAGCGCTGCCCCCAACGTCGCCAGCGAAGCACAGCCGCGCGTGATTTGGATCCCTCCGGTGCGCGGGATCGAGCGCGTGCGCGCGTTCTTACCAGTGGTGGTGTCGCTCGTGCTGGCGTGGCTCGCGGGCAAGGGCTCGGCGCTCGAGCCTGCGATCGGCCTGCGCTGCGCTGCGGTCGAGCTCGGCGCGGCCGCGCTGATGCTCACCGCCTTCGTGCTCGTGACGCGCGGCGCGCTCAAGCGCTCGCCGACGCTCAAGCGAGCCGTGCACGACCGCGCCACGATCCTGTCCGCGTCGGTCGCGGGCACCGGCGCGCTGCTCGGCCAGGTCTGGCTGCACCAGCGCTGCGAAGCGCTGGGCGAGAAGCCGCACCTGTTCGTCTTTCACGTCGGCGCCGTGCTGCTCGCGTCGGTGCTCGCCACCGCGCTCGCCCCGCTCGCGCGCAAGCTGTTGGTTTAAAACGCTCGCGCTTTGCTAGGCGCTGGCGTTGACGGGCAGAGCTCGTTTGCGCCCCCGCTGCATGAGCACCAGCGCGCCGATCAGCAGCAAGAGGCCGGCGCCCGCTGCGAAGCGCTTGTGCAGCCGCTGGCGCGCTGCTCGTGCGCCGCTCAACCGATCGCTCGCTTCAGTCGCGGCCACGTGCTCCGGATCGTGCGCGAGCGCGTCCGCGTACTGCTCGAGATCGACGACGCCTTTGCTCAGCGCCAGCTCCGCATCGGTGTACGCGAGCTGCGCGCGCCAGTGCTTCGCGTCGGCTGCGGTCGGGTCGAGCCGCAACGCGCGCTGATACGCGTTGCGCGCGAGCACGAGCTTGTCTTGCTCGAGGTGCTGCTCGCCGAGCGCGGCGTAACCGGGCGCGAGCTTGTTGCGCTCGGCGTAGAACGGAAAGAGCGCGAGCAAGCGATCGTAGAGCTGCGCCATCGCAGCGAGCCGGCCTCCGACCAAATGCTCCATGCCCTGCGCGAGCAGCGTGTCGGCCTCTTCGCTCGCCGATCGATCGAGCACCGCGTACAGCTCTTTCGCCGTGCGCTCCGCATCCCAATCCGTGCTCGCGCGTTGACCGGCGACTTCCTCGTAGAGCAAGCGCAGCTGCCAGATTGCGTTGCGGCCGAAGCGCGCGACGGCGCTGCGTGCGGCGTCTCGCACCTCGAGCTTTTCGCTGGTCGTGAGCCGCACCAGCGTCGGCATCGCTTGAAAGTCGAGCGGCTCGCTGTAGGCGCGCACGATCTGCGCGACCAAGTGCGAGTCCTCGAGCGTCGTCGCGATCGCGGGATCCGCGGTGCCGAGCGCGTTCACGCCTTGCTGCGCCCAATTGCGGATGCGCGACTCGCCGTGCGAGCGCAGCGCGATCAGCGCGGGCAAGAGCGCGAGGCCATGTCGCTCGCGCAGCAATCGCGCTTCGTGATCCCAGATGTCGCCCGGGTCGAGCGAGAGCACAGCAGCGACGTGCACGAGCGCTGCCTGCGAGCCCATGCGCTCGAACGCGCGCAAGTACAGCAGTGGCTCGATCACGCTCTGCGCGCTCGCGTCGTGCGTGCGCGCCAGCACCGCGAGCACGCCCGCCGCGCGATCGACGCGATCATCGGCGCGCCGGCTGCCGGCGGCATGGCGCAGCGCGGTCATCAGCTCGCGCGCGCGCTCCGGTGTGGGGCGCTCGCTCTTGAGCACCGCGAGCCGCGCCAGCATGCCGGGCAAGCTCTCTTCGTGCAGGCCGAGCACGGCGTTGACCGTGGTCTCGCGCGCCCGCGGGTCTTCGCTGCGCAGGTTGTCGGCGAGATGCGCGAGCTCGCTCGCCGAGAGCCCACGGCTGGTCAGCCAATCGCCCCGGGCCGCTGCCGTGCTCGAGCCACCCGCGTCCGCGGACGCCAGCGCCGTAATGCCGAGCGGCGTGCCGAGCGCAGCGAAGAGCACGAGCGTTGCGGCGGGCATGCGAGGCATGGCCGCGACGATGCTCCTGAGCGCGCACCAGGGTCCAATTTCAGGCGGCCCGCCTCGCGCTGGGACGCGGGAGCTATCAGTCCGGAACGATTCGAAATTCCGAGTACTCGCCGGTGTAGCTTCGCCAGCGCGTGTCGACCTCCTCGACGCGCGCGGTCGACGGCCCGTGTTGCGCCCACACCAAGAGGTCCTTCACCTGGTCCTCTTCACCCTCGGCCACGATCTCGACCCCGCCGTCCTCGCGGTTCTGGATCCACCCCGTCAGGCCCAATCGCTTGGCCTCACGCTGCGCCGAGGCGCGGAAATACACGCCCTGCACTCGGCCCCGAACCACCAAGTGGATCCGCTTCTGTCCCATTCGAGACGCTGTACCGCAGCGGCTCGCCGCCTCGCAACGGGCGCCGGCTTATCAAGCCAGATCGGTGCCCAGCTTGCCGTTCCGGCGGTCCTCCGCTAGAACCACCCACCCCGCAGCCCCCCGGCCATTCAACAGGCCGAGTAAGCGCCCGCGGTGAAAGAGCAAAGCGTCATGAAGCCGGAAATCCATCCCGAGTACAAAGAAGCCAAGGTCAGCTGCGCATGCGGCTCGGTAATCCTGACCGCCTCGACGCGCGGCCCTTTCTCGGTCGATATCTGCTCCGAGTGTCACCCGTTCTACACCGGTAAGCAGAAGGTGCTCGACGCTGCAGGCCGCATCGAGCGCTTCAACAAGAAGTACAAGAAGTAACGCGCCGCTAGGCGCCCAAGATGCTCCCCACCGACAAGCTCGAGTCGCTGCGCGCGCGGTTCAGCGAGCTCGAAGACTTGCTGTGCCAGGCCGACGTCGTCAATCAGACGTCGCGCTACACGGCGCTCTCGCGCGAGCGCGGTGAGCTCATGCCGCTCGTGGAAGCGTACATTCGCTACACCGAGACGCAGCGCCGCGTGAAGGAAGACCGCGAAGCGGTCAACGATCCCGACCTGCGCGACATGGTGCTCGAGGAGCTGCCCGGGCTCGAGCGCGAGCTCGAAGCGCTCGAGGCCGAGATCTCGGTCTTGCTCTTGCCGACCGATCCGCACGACGCGCGCAACACCGTGCTCGAGGTCCGCAGCGGCACCGGCGGCGAGGAAGCCTCGCTGTTCGCGGCCGACTTGTTCCGCATGTACAGCCGCTACGCCGAACGCAAAGGCTGGCGGATCGAGATCTTGAGCACGAGCCAGTCCTCGAGCGGCGGCATCAAAGAGCTCACGGCGCTAATCAAAGGCGATCGCGTGTACTCGGTGCTGCGCTTCGAAGGTGGCGTGCACCGCGTGCAGCGCGTGCCTGCAACTGAGAGTCAAGGTCGCGTGCACACGTCGACGGCGACGGTCGCGGTGCTGCCCGAAGCCGACGAGGTCGACGTCGAGATCAAAGAAGGCGATCTCGAGGTCCACGCGACCGGCGCCGGTGGTCCCGGTGGTCAGCACGTGAACATGACCAACAGCGCCGTGCAGATGCTCCACAAACCGAGCGGCATCATGGTGCGCTGCCAAGAAGAGCGCAGCCAACACAAGAACCGCTCGCGCGCGTTGCAGATCCTGCGCGCCAAGCTGCTCAAGATCGCCGAGGAAGAGCACAACTCCGCGATCTCAGCGGAGCGCCGCGGCATGGTCGGCTCGGGCGATCGCGCCGAGAAGATCCGCACCTATAACTATCCGCAGAACCGCGTCACCGATCACCGCATCGGGCTCACGCTGCACAAGCTCGATCACGTAATGGAAGGCGACATCGAAGAGCTGCTCACTGCGATGCGCAACGAGCACCAGGCCGCCTTGCTCGCATCGCAAGGCCAGCGATGAACAGGGCGTTCGACCGCAGCTCAGCGCTGATTTCCAGGGCCTTAAAGGCGAAATTCGTCAGCCTTGACGCGAAGGGTTACAAACCTACAGTAACCAAAATGAGCCCCGCCGCGTATTCGGACTGCGAGGACCGAGCAGCATGAAATCCATTCCGGTGGGATCCAAGGGCGGCAGCGTAGCGAACGCCGCGCCCGCGTCTGCGAGCCCGTCGTCGGCTGAAGCCAGCGATGTGCGCTCCGATGCCGACGAGTTCCCCGCGGTGCAGGCGTACTCCGAAGCCGAAGTACCTACCGAGTACGGCAGCTTCCGCGTGATCGTGTATCGCGAGGACGGCAGCGAGGCCGAGCACTGCGCGATCGTCAAGGGCGAGGTCCGCGGCGAGCCGAACGTGCTCGCGCGCGTGCACAGCGAGTGCTTCACCGGCGAGGTCTTGCACTCGCTCAAGTGCGATTGCCGCGACCAACTCGACCAAGCGCTCGAGCGCATCGCGGCCGCGGGTTGCGGGCTCGTGCTGTACCTGCGCCAAGAGGGCCGCGGCATCGGGCTCGGCAACAAGATCCGCGCGTACGCGCTGCAAGAGCAAGGCGTCGACACGGTCGATGCGAATCTAAGGCTCGGCTTCGCCGCCGACCCGCGCCGCTATCACGTGGCCGCAGCGATGCTGCGCGATCTCGGTGTGACCTCGGTCGTGCTGATGACCAATAACCCTGCGAAGGTCGACGCGCTGCGCAAGGACGGCGTGATCGTCGCGCGCCGCGAGCCGATGCCGATCATCGCGAACGAGCACAACCGCGATTACTTGAAGACCAAGAACCGCCGCATGGGTCACCTGATCGAGCTGTAGCCGCCGGACGTTCGTGATCCTCGTGTTAGCGTGCGCGCGTGCGCGACAGACAGAATGCGAAGCCGGGCGCTGCACGAAAGCCCGCGCGAGCCGTGCGCGCGTTCGTGTTCATGAGTCGGCTGTTCGAGTACGAGTGCCGCGAGCTCGGCGTCAGCATGGCGCAGTACCGGATGCTCTTGTACTTGCGGCACGCGCCCAAGCGCGCGGGCGAGCTCGCGGAGCAGGCGTCGATCACGCGGCCTTCGCTCAGCGCGCTGATCGCGACGCTCGAGAAGCAAGGCTGGATCCGGCGCATGACGGTCGACGCCGATAAGCGCGGCGTGCGCCTGGAGCTTACGCAGAAGGGCCTTGCGACGATCGAGCGCGTCGAAAATCGCTTCAGCGAAGTGTTCGAAGACGCGAGCGCGGGCTGCGATCGCACACGGCTGCTCGATGCGCTCGCCGAGCTGACCAGCGTGCTCAACGATCAGCTCGAAAAGCGCGTGCGTCCCGAAGACTGAACAGCCGCGCGAGCCAGCACGGGTCACCGCAAAGGCGCGATCAAATCACCCGCTTGACCCGCGTAGGCGATGTAGTTAGGTTCCCTGAACTACTCGGCTCATCCGCCGAGCGGGGAGGGGCGCGATGCTGCTGCGCGACAAGCTCTATATCGATGGCGCGTGGGTCGCGCCGGTCGAGCGTTCGGGTGAGCTCGAGGTCATCGATTCGGCCAGCGAGCAGGTGATCGCGCGCGTCGTGTCGGGCTCGCCGGCCGACGTCGACCTCGCAGTCAAAGCCGCCAAGCGCGCGCAAGAGTCGTGGGCCGCACGACCGCTCGAAGAGCGCGCTGCGTTGCTCGATCGGCTGCAAGCCGGCTTGGGCAAGCGCATGCAGGAGGTCGCGCAAGCGATCAGCAGCGAGGTCGGCATGCCGCTGCGCCAATCGCTTCAGATTCAAGCTGGCTATCCCGCGCTGCTCTGCGGCATGGCGGCGGCGGAAGCGCGCAAGTACGCGTTCGAAGAGCGCGTCGGCAATTCGCTGATCGTGCGCGATCCGGTCGGCGTCGTCGGCTGCATCACGCCGTGGAACTACCCGCTCTTGCAAGCGATCCAAAAGGTCGCGCCCGCGCTCGTCGCAGGTTGCACCGTGGTGCTCAAGCCCTCCGAGGTCGCGCCGCTCTCGGCGTTCATCTTGGCCGAAGAGATCCACGCGATCGGCTTTCCCAACGGCGTGTTCAATCTGGTGAGCGGCGACGGCCCGACCGTCGGTGAAGCGATCGCCAAGCATCCGCTGGTCGACATGGTCTCGTTCACGGGCTCGACGCGCGCCGGCAAGCGCGTGAGCGAGCTCGCAGCTCAGACCGTGAAGCGCGTCGCGCTCGAGCTCGGCGGCAAGAGCGCGAACGTGATCTTGCCCGATGCCGATCTCGAGCAGGCGATCGCGGCCGGGCTGCGCATCTGCTTTTTGAACTCGGGTCAAACCTGCGCCGCGCAAACGCGTTTCCTCGTGCAGCGCGCGCAACACGATCGCGTGGTCGCGTTGGTGAAGGCTAAAGCCGAGTCGATGCGCGTCGGCGATCCGAGCAACGAGGCCACGCGCATCGGTCCGCTCGCGTCCGCCGCGCAGCGCGAGCGCGTGCGCGCGTACATCCGCCGCGGCGTCGAAGAAGGCGCGACGCTGGTGACGGGAGGGGCCGAGGCGCCGGAAGGCTTGAAGACGGGCTTCTTCGTCAAGCCGACGGTGTTCGCGAACGTGAAGAACAGCATGACCATCGCGCAGGAAGAGATCTTCGGCCCAGTGGTCTGCGTGATCCCGTACGAAGACGAAGACGACGCGGTGCGGATCGCCAACGACAGCATCTACGGCTTATCGGGCGCGGTGTGGGCGGGCGATGTCGAGCATGCGACTAAGATCGCGCGGCGCTTGCGTACCGGCCAAGTCGCGATCAACGGCGGTCGCGGTGAGCCAGGCGCGCCGTTCGGCGGCTTCAAGCAATCCGGCATCGGCCGCGAGTCCGGCAAGCACGGCCTCGAAGAGTTTCTCGAAGTGAAGGCGCTGCAACTTTAGCGAGTATCAGCGCGACGGCTGAGCTCCGGCGCGACAGCGCTGAGCTCCGGCGCACCAGCGCTGAACGGAGGAGACGCGATGAGCAGCTTCGATCTCGTGGTGCGCGGCGGAACGGTGGTCGATGGCACGGGCAGCGAGCCGCGCGTCGCCGACGTAGCGATCGCGAATGGCTGCATCGTCGCGGTCGATACGAAGCTCTCGGCCGGTGCGCGCGAGCTCGATGCGCGCGGCTTGCTCGTCACGCCGGGCTTCGTCGACATCCACACGCATTACGACGGTCAAGCGATCTGGGGCTCGCGGCTCTCGCCCTCGTCCTGGCACGGCGTAACGACCGCGGTGATGGGCAACTGCGGCGTGGGCTTTGCGCCGTGCAAGCCGGAGCACCGCGACATGCTCGTGCGCTTGATGGAAGGTGTCGAGGACATCCCCGGCGTCGTGCTGACCGAAGGCCTCGATTGGCGTTGGGAGAGCTTTGGCGAATTTCTCGACGCGCTCGAGCAACGCCCGCACGACATCGACTTCGCGACGCAGGTGCCGCATGCCGCGCTGCGCGTGTACGCGATGGGCGAGCGCGGCGCGAACCGCGAGCCCGCGACACGCGAAGACATCGCGCGCATGGCCGAGCTCGCGGGCGAAGGTGTACGCGCCGGTGCGCTCGGTTTTTCCACTTCGCGCACGCTCAACCATCGCGCGAGCGACGGTCAACCCACCCCGACGCTGACCGCTGCCGAAGATGAGCTGCTGCAGATCGCGCTCGCGCTCGCCAAGGTGAACGCGGGCGTGCTGCAGGTCGTGAGCGACTTCAAAGATCCGCTCGCTGAGTGGAGCATGCTGCGGCGGATCGTCGAGCAGTCGGGTAGGGCGCTCTCGATCTCGCTGGTGCAAAACCATCGCCGGCCCGATGCGTACCGCGTGATCCTCGATGCGATCGCGGCGGCGTCGCGCGCCGGCTTACCGGTCAAAGCGCAGGTGTGCGGTCGCGCGGTCGGAATCGTGCTCGGCCTCGAGGCCTCGCTGCATCCGTTCTCGGGCAACCCGGTGTATCGCGAGCTGGCCTCGTTGCCGCTCGCTGCGCGTTGTGAGCTGCTGCAGCAAGCCGCCGTGCGTGAGCGTTTGCTGAATGCGCAGCGCGAGTCACAGCGCGGGCTGGGCGACAACTGGGACAACATGTTCGCGCTCGGGCAGATGCCCGACTACGAGCCGACGCCGCAGCAGAGCATCGCGGCGTGCGCTGCGGCGCGCGGCGCAACGCCTGCAGAAGAAGCGCTCGACGCGTTGCTCACGAACGACGGTCGCGGCCTGCTCTACGTGCCGTTCCTCAACTACGCGGCCGGCTCACTCGACGCATCGCTCGAGATGATGCGCCACCCGGACACGCTGCTCGGCCTCGGCGATGGCGGCGCGCACGTCGGCATGATCTGCGACGGCAGCTTTCCGACCTTCATGCTCACGCACTGGACGCGCGATCGCAGCCGCGGCGAGAAGCTCACAATCCCGTGGGTCGTGAAAGCGCAGAGCCGCGACACGGCGCGCGCGGTCGGCTTGCACGATCGCGGCGTGCTCGCGCCCGGCTATCGCGCTGATCTAAATCTGATCGACTACGACAACCTCGCGCTGCCGGCGCCCACCGTCGTGGCCGACTTACCCGCGGGCGGCAAGCGCTTGCTGCAACGCGCCGAGGGCTACGTCGCGACGCTGGTCGCGGGCGAGATCGTGTACGAGCGCGGCGAGCCGACCGGTGCGCTGCCCGGCAAGTTGGTGCGCGGCGCGCAGACGTCACCCGCGCAATCATCACGTGCGCAAACGTCACGCGCGCAAGCGTAACGAGAAAGAGGCGCCGACATGGAAGCGCAGCCGCAAGCACAGCACAAAGCCCCGCGCGTTCTCGAGCTCAGCGCCGAGTGGCGCCACCGCGACGTTGATGATCCCGCGACGTACACCGAGCGGCTCGACGATGCGGAGCTGCAAGAGCTCGATCGCGCGCTGCAGGTCGCGAAGAAAAAGCCCGACATGATCGATGTCGGAAAAGATGACTTCCCGCTCGACAAGCTCGCGACGCGCTTGAAGCGGATCGAGCACGACTTGATCGAGGGGCGAGGCTTCTCGGTGATCCGCGGCTTGCCACGCGACCGCTACGACAACGACGAGATGTGTCTCTTGTATTGGGGCATCGGCGCGCACCTCGGAAAGCCGTGGGCGCAGAACAAGCGCGGCCATGTGCTCGGCGATGTCACCGATCAGAAGAAGCGCGCCGACGATCCGACCACGCGCGGCAACGAGCTTGGCTCGATCCCGCTGCCCTACCACTCGGACGGCTCGGACCTCGTCGGGCTGATGTGTTTGCAGAAGTCCGCGTCGGGCGGCGTGTCGACCGTGTGCAACGCGGTCGCGATCCACAATGATCTGGTGCGCGAAGCGCCGGACCTGGCGGCCGTGCTCTATCAGCCGCAGCCGTACGACTTTCGCGGCGAGCATCCCAAAGACGGCAAGCCGTACTACATGCTCCCGGTGTTCACCGAGTGGAACGGTCGGCTCTTCAACCGCTACATCCGTCCGTACATCCTCACCTCGCAGCGCCATCCCGAAGCGCCGCGCATCAGCGCGCTCGCCGAGCAAGCGATGCGGCGCGTGGATGCGATGACCGGTGATCGACAATACGAAGTGTTCATGGACTTCGAGCCCGGCGACATTCAGCTCGTGAACAACTACCACGTGCTGCACGGGCGCACGGGTTACGTCGACGATCCGAGCACCGGCCGCGTGCGCCACTTGAAGCGCTTGTGGCTCGAGACCGAGGTGCTGCGCGATCGTCCGCCGCATTTCGCCAACAACGGCCGCAGCGACTGGGAGCAACGCCGCTCGATCAGTCGGCTCGATCGTAAAGATTCCAAAGAGGTGAGCACGTGATCAAGCTGAGCAAGCAAGAGCTGGATGTCGGGATCAATCCGTCGGATGCCGACGCGACCTGCGCGTTCTATCGCGACCTGATGGGCTTTTCGGAAGGTCCTTCGATCCCGCTCGGCGCGGGCACCGTGCAGCACCGCTTCCGCGTCGGCCGACACGTGGTCAAGGTCAACCGCACGCCGAATCCGCCTGAGCGTCAACGCGGCGGCATCGAGAAAGCGATCGGCATCCGCTTGCTCGCGTTCATCTTCGATGATCTCGACGCGGTGACGGCGCGCCTGCACGCAGCCGATCGCAAGCTCACGACCTTGCCCGTGCCCGACGACGCGCCGTATCGCGTCGCGCTCACCAAAGATCCCGAAGGCAATGTCTGCGAGCTGATCGGCTTGAAGGTGCCCGCGGGCGACAAGCTCACCGCACGCCTTCAGATCGGCCTCACCGTCGCGAATCTAGAGCGCTCGCGACGCTTCTATGGCGAGCTGCTCGGCTTGCCGGAAGAGCCGCCGATGCAGGTCGGTGGCGAGGTCGGCACGCGCTACGGCTTTACCTGGGGCGCGACCACTGTGAAATTCTGGCAGCTGCCCGGCGAGCGTCCGGTGCAGACCGGTGCGCCGAATGCTTTCGCGGGCGCGCGCTTCTTCACCGCGATGATCGAGGACCTCGACGCCGCGCTCGCCGAGCTGACGCGCAAAGACATCCCGATCGTGATGCCGAAGGTCGAGCTTCCGGGCCTCGCGAAGATCGCGTTCTTCGCCGATCCGGACGGCAACTGGATCGAGCTCGCGCAGAGGATCTAACTGTGCGTTAAGGTCCGCCTGAAACGGGCCAACCGTCTGCGTCCCAAGCGAGCTCCGCGATGCGCAGGATCGGCGCGCCGTTCTGGTTCGCATCGTACGCGTGATGGACATTGAACGCGCCGCTCTCGGTGAACAGCACCGCGTTGTGGCCCGGGCCGTGCCAGCGCCCGCTGGTCTCGAGCACGCGCGTGCCGTCGCCCTACCGCATTGCCACGCCGTCGCGATCGACATACGCCCCCCTCACCGCTTCCGAACGGCCGACGCGGATGTTGTATGTGGTGCTCACGCCGTTGCAGCAGCGGTCGAACGACGCGAACAAATAGTAGTACCCGCAGCGCCGCACGATGTACGGCGCCTCGATCGCATCGCCGCCCTCGCGCCGCGTCGCGAGCGTGTGCATCTCATCACCGACACGCGCGCCCGCTGCGTCGAGCCGGATTAGCTGCAGGCCGCTCCAGAAGCTGCCGAATGAAAGCCACGCCGTGCCTTCGCGATCGACGGTCACATTCGGATCGATCGTGTTCCAGTCATCGCCGTCATCCGAGCAGATCACCGCGCCTTGATCGGTCCAGCTGCCGGCGTTGAGCGCTGCGCGCGTGGCGTGGCCGATGCACGAGTGATTGCTGCCGAACGTCGAGGCCGAATAGTAAAGGCGATAGCTGCCGCCGAAGAACGAGATGTCCGGTGCCCACAGGTCCATCGCGCCGGGCTACGCGATCGTCAGCTCACAGCGTCCACGTGATCGTCGCGTAACCCGCGCCGCCCGCGGCGCATGCGGTCGTATTGATGCCGCCGGTCGCTAGGCCAGCCGGCACGGTCGAGCCCGTCGTGTAAGGCAACCGTCCGCTGCCGACCTGACTGGTCGTGCCGTCGCACTTGCCGCCGCCACCACCGCCGCCGCCATTTTGGTTGGGCTCAGCGCCCGCAGCGCTACAGCCCGAGCCGCCGTTGCCGCCCGAGTAACCAGCCGACGCGATGTCCGAACCGGCGCCACCGCCGCCGCCGCCGCCGCCCGCGACTACGCGCGTTGCGCCGACGAACAGCACGGTCGCAGCTCCGCCGCCGCCGGCCGTACCGAACGGATTCCAAGCCGGTCCGCCGCCGCCACCGCCGCCACCGCCGCCGAAGAACCCGGTGCCGCCATCGCCACCGCTGCTCGGCGTTCCGCCAACACCGCCAGGAGGATTGACCGCGTCACGGCCTGCGGTGCCGTTGCCGCCGCGAGCCGTCGAGCCCGCGCCGCCCGAGTACGTCGTGGTTGGGTTGGTGCCCGCGGTGCCGCAGTTTTGACCGCCGGTGCCGACGCGCAAGGTCATGACCGTCGCGGGGGCCACGCTGGTGAAGACGCGCAACGTGTAGCCACCCGGTCCGCCCGCGCCGCCGGTCGCGTTCGCCCAAAAACCGCCACCGCTGTCACCGGCGGCACCACCAGCGCCCCAGAGCTTGACGGTCGCCGTGCCGCAGTTAGCCGGATGCGTGACCGTGTGCATGCCCGCGGTGAAGGTCTGCGTCGTCGTCACGCACGCGTCCTCGTCGATCGGTCCGTCGCAGTCATCATCGACGCCGTTCGCAATGTCGTCGTTGGTGTCGAACGGCGCAGACGGCTGACACGAGGTCGCGACACCCGCGACGCAGCTCGAGGGCGTGTTGTTGGTCCGGCAGTAACCGACGCCGCAGGTGTTGTCGATGACGTAGTCCTCGTCCGCAGCACCGCTGCAGTCGTCGTCGACGCCGTTG
>JAYUYY010000435.1:0-2118 GCA_043752225.1 Sandaracinaceae bacterium
CGTTGATCTGCGCGCTCGCGCTCGGCCTGGTCACCGGCCTGACACGCGTACCGCTCGCCCACGCGATTGACGTCGGCGACCTGCCGCCCGAGATCAACCTCACCGCGCTCGACGGAACCAAGATCTCGCTCGCGAGCTTGCGCGGCAAAGTGGTGCTCGTGGACTTTTGGGCTTCGTGGTGCGCGCCCTGCAAGGAAGAGATGCCGGTGCTCGAGTCGCTGCACAAGCGCTTCGCGAGCAAGGGCTTGGTGGTCATCGGCGTCAGCGTCGACAACGAGCTCGAGAACGCCGAGGAGTTCATCAAGGGCGTCAAGGTCACCTTCCCGATCGTGCACGACGCGAACAAGAAGGTCGCCGGCAGCTTCAAGCCGCCGAAGATGCCGACCTCGTTCGTGATCGACAAGACCGGCAAGGTGCGCTTCGTGCACGCCGGCTTCCATAAAGACGACGCGAAGAAGCTCGAGCAGGAGATCAGCGCGCTGCTGAAGGAGGCCCCATGAAGCACGTGCACTCGAACCGTTTTCTCCAGTGGATGAGCCTCTCGGGGTTCGCCAGCCTCGCCATGCTCGCGCTCGCCAATACCGCGCAGGCCGATGCGCTCGGCGATCTCGAAGGACCGTTCAGCGAAGCGCTGCGCACCGGTAATTACGGCTCGGCGCTGCTCTTGATCTTCGGCGCCGGCATCGCGACCTCGCTGACGCCGTGCGTGTATCCGATGATCGCGATCACGGTCAGCGTGTTCGGTGCTCGCAACACCAAGAGCAAACGCGAAGCCGCGATGCTCTCGACCGCGTTCGTGCTCGGCATTGCGGGCTTGTTCACGCCGCTGGGTCTGATCGCGGCGACCACCGGCGGCGTGTTCGGCGCAGCGCTCGCGAGCCCGATCGTGTTGATCGGCCTTGCGCTCTTGTTCGTCGCGCTCGCGGCTTCGATGTTCGGCGCGTTCGATCTCGATCTGCCCGCGTCGCTCAAAAACCGGCTCGCGACCATGGGCGGCGTCGGGTACCGCGGCGCTTTCGTGCTCGGCTTGGCGAGCGCGCTGATCGCAGCGCCGTGCACTGGCCCGGTGCTCGGCTTCTTGCTCACGTGGGTCGGCACGAGCGGCAACACGATGTTCGGCGCGATCGCGCTGTTCACCTACGCGCTCGGCTTGGGCTTGCTGTTTTGGGTGGTCGGAACGTTCTCGGTCAGCCTGCCCAAGAGCGGGCAGTGGCTCGAGTGGATCAAGAGCGTGTTCGGCGTCGTGATGGTCGTCGCGGCCATCTACTACGTGCGCGACTTGATCCCGGGGCTCGCCGATTTGGCCGAGCAATCGCCGCGCGCGCTGATGCTGGGCTTCGGGCTGCTCGTCGCCGGCATCGCGATCGGCGCGATTCACCTGAGCTTCCACTACACGTCGAGCACCGAGAAGGCGCGCAAAGCGCTCGGTGTGCTCTCGGCGGTGGTCGGCCTCGCCATTCTCGTCGGCTATACGACCGCGCTGCCTCCGGGCGCGAGGTTGTCCTGGGAAGAGAACTACGTCGCGGCGGTCGCGCGCGCAAAGGCCGAGCAGAAGCCGTTGCTCGTCGACTTCAGCGCGTCGTGGTGCGGCGCCTGCCAAGAGCTCGAGCACAAGACGTTCTCGGACCCGCGCGTCGTGCGCGAAGGTGCAGGCTTCGTGCGCGTGCGCGTCGATCTCAGCCCCGGCAAAGACACGCCCGAGAAGCGCGAGCTGCTCGCGGGCTACCAACACCGCGGCCTTCCGCTGGTCGTGATGCACAAGCCGAGCGGCGAAGCCGGCCCGCGCGTCACCAGCTTTATCGAAGCCGAACGCATGCTCGAGCTGATGAAGAGCGCAAGGTTGAACTAGTGATCGGGGGAACGTTCGCCGTTTCCTACGACCAGCTGTCCTTACTGGCTGGATGCGCGGCCTGGTATGCTTCGGTGGACGCACCGGAGTACGGAGGACCTTCATGACTCTGCATGGATCCATCGCTGCGCTGATGTTCGCTCTCATCGTGTTCAGCCAGGTCGGCTGCGGAGCTGATTATCAGGCGCCCGCGAACGCTGCCACGTGTTCGGGCGAAGGGTGCGCGTGCAGCCCGGCCAACGAATGCACCTGCGACGCCGGAGACGACT
>JAYUYY010000436.1:0-2116 GCA_043752225.1 Sandaracinaceae bacterium
CGCTCTACGAGACCCACGGCGAGCTCGTCGACGGGCAGGGCGGTGTGATTGAGTACAGCGACCTGCTCAAGCGCCCGCTCGACGCGTGGAAGTACTTGCTGCTCGCGATCGAAGACGGTGAGGTCGCGCTCGCGATGTCGATGCTCACGCTCAACGCCGTGATGGTGGCGAGCACCAACGAGCAGCACCTCGACGCGTTCCGCGAGCACCACGAATACAACTCGTTCCGCGCGCGGCTCTTGCCGCTGCGCGTCGGTTACCTGCTCGACTATCGGCGCGAGAAGGAGATCTACGACTCGCAGATCGTCCCGCACCTGCGCCAGCACGTTGCGCCGCACGCGACCGAGGTCGCTGCGCTGTGGGCGGTGCTCACGCGGCTCTTGCCCTCGAAGGTCGAGCACTTCGACGAGCCGGCGCTGGGCAAGATCGCCGCCGATCTGACGCCGATGGAGAAGGCGCGGCTGTACGCGAACGGCCTCGTGCCGAGCCGCTTCGACGCCGACAAATCGCAGGTGTTGCGGGCAGGGCTCTCTGAGATCGGTCACGAGTTCGAGACGCTCGCGGTCTACGAGGGCCGTACCGGAGCCTCGCCGCGCGAGATCCGCACGCTCTTGCTCGATGCGGCGCAGCACCCGATTCACCGCTGCTTGTCGCCGCTCGGCGTGCTCGATCAGCTCAAGACGCTGTGCGAGCACGGCGACTACGAGTTCCTCCAGCACAAGCCCGACGGCGCCTACCACGCGCACCGCGACTTCCTGAAGCAAGTGCGGACCAGCTGGCTCGAGGAGCTGGATGCCGAGATGCGCAGCTGCACCGGGCTGGTCGAGGAGTCGCAGTACCGCGACTTGTTCGATCGCTACGTCAACCACGTCTCGATGTGGGTCAAAGGCGAGCGCTACCGCGACCCGATCACGGGCGAGCAGAGCGATCCCGATCAGACGCTGCTCAGGCGCGTCGAGAAGATCCTCGATGCGCGCGCGCCCGAAGAGTTTCGCCGCAACGTGATCAGCATGATCGCGGCCTACGCGATCGATCATCCCGGCACACCGATCGACAACTCGGTGATCTTCAAGCGCTACTTGGATCAGATGCGCACCGCGTACTTCGAGGAAAACCGCGACCGGATCAGCGCGATGATGCGCGACATCCTGACGCTGCTGTCCGAAGCGGCGGCGGCAGCGAGCGGCACGAGCGAGACGCGTAGGTCGGATGCGCCGCCCTCGATCGAGGCGCAAGCCCGTGCTCGGGCCGTCGCTGCGATCGAGAAGCTCAAGGCGCTCGGCTACTGCGAGCTGTGCGCGCGCGAATCGCTAGGCGAGCTGCTCGAGGAGCGCTACGCATGATCCCGCTGCTCAGCCGGGACGCTGTTCGCGGATTGGATCGTGACGCGGTGGACCGGCTGGGTTTGCCGAGCCTCGTTCTGATGGAGAACGCGGGCCGCGGCGCGTTCGAGGTGATCGCGGCGCGCTTTTCGAACGCGCTCGAGCGCGTGTTGATCGTGGCAGGCCCCGGTCAAAACGGCGGCGATGGATTCGTGGTCGCGCGCCATCTGCTGCAAGCGGGAGCTGCGCCGCTCGTGATCCTGATCGGCGCAGCGAGCCGGCTACGCGGTGATGCCGCGATCAACTTTGCGGTCATGAAGCAGCTCGAGATAGAGCACGTGGAGCTGAGCGGCGAGGGCGACGCGGGCACGGATGCAGCTTCGCTCGCCACGCTCGACGCCGCGCTCGACGAGGCTGCGGTCGTGATCGACGCGCTGTTCGGCACCGGGCTCGATCGGCCGATCGTCGGCTTGCAGGCCGCGGTGATTGAGAAGCTGAACGCGAGCGGCAAGCCGATCGTCGCGCTCGATCTGCCGAGCGGGATCGACGCGGACACCGGGCGCGTGCTCGGCGTCGCGATCCAGGCGCGCGTGACGGTGACCTTTGCCGCGCACAAGCGTGGCCTGCATCAGCATCCGGGCGCAGCGCACGCCGGCGAGCTCGTGCTTGCATCGATCGGCATTCCGATCGCCGAGTCGGTCGTCGAGAGCTCGGCCGGTTTGCTCGAGGCGCGCGACATCGCGGCCAGCGTCGCGCCGCGCGCACGCGACGCGCACAAAGGCACCGAGGGTCAC
>JAYUYY010000437.1:0-5658 GCA_043752225.1 Sandaracinaceae bacterium
GTCGACTTGCCCGAGCCGGTCGGGCCGGTGACCAGCACCAGACCGCTGCGCAGGTGCACGAAGCGCTCGACGACCTTGGGCATGTGCAGATCGGCGAGCGTTGCGATCTGCTCTGGGATCAAGCGAAACACCGCCGCGGCGCCCGACTCCTGCACGAAGTAGTTGGCGCGAAAGCGGCCGACGCCCGGCATGCTGTGCGCGAAGTCCAGCTCGAGCTCCTCTTCGTACGTGCGCCACTGCGCTTCGCTCGCGATCTCGCGCAGCAGCGCGCGCAGCTCTTCGCGGCCTGGCGCGCCAACTTCCGGCAGCGGAGCGAGCGCGCCGTGTACGCGCATGCGCGGCGATGCACCGGTGACGAAGTGCAAGTCGGATCCACCGCTCGCCTTGAGGTGCTTCAGGAATGCGTCGATGCGTGCCATGGATTGTTTGCTTCTAAGATCGCCGCGTCAGCCTTGAAAAGGACGAGGATCATCTGCGTGCTGCGCGGCCTCGCGCTTGGTGATGGCGCCGCGCTTGACCAGCTCGAGCAATGAGTCGTCCATCGAGCGCATGCCTTTGGCGCGGCCCATCTGCAGCACGCTGCCGAGCTGATAGGTGCGGTTTTCGCGGATCAGGTTCGAGGCCGCGACGTTCATCAGGAGCAGCTCGTACGCGAGCACCATGCCTGCGCCGTCGGCGCGCACCACGAGCTTCTGTGAGATTACGGCGCGCAGGGATTCCGAGAGCATCGTGCGCACTTGGCCTTGCTGAGTCGCGGGGAACGCGCCGACGATTCGGTTCACGGTGCGTACGGCGCCTTGCGTGTGCAGCGTGCCGATCACCAGGTGACCGGTCTCTGCGGCCGAGAGCGCGAGCGAAATCGTCTCGAGGTCGCGCAGCTCGCCGATGCAGATCACGTCGGGGTCTTCGCGCAGCGCCGAGCGCAGCGCATTGCCGAACGAGCGCGTATCGCGCGTGACCTGGCGCTGATTGACGATGCAGCGCTTCGAGGTGTGCAGGTACTCGATCGGATCCTCGATCGAGAGCACGTGATCGGTGCGCTCCTCGTTCATCAGGTTGATCAGCGCAGCCATCGTCGAGGTCTTGCCGCTGCCCGAAGGCCCGGTGATCAGCACGATCCCGTTGTTGTGATTGATCAGGCGCGCGGCGGCGTTCGGCAGGCCGAGATCGCTGAGCAGTGGTGGGTCGGTCGGGATGTAATGAAAGACGCCGCACGGGCCGCGGTTCTCTTGGTACACGTTCACGCGAAAGCGGCCGATGTCGCGAACCGTGTACGTGAAGTCGACTTGGCCCTCGGCGTAGAGCTGCTCGCGTTGCTTCTGAGTCATTGCCGGGATCAGCACGCTCTCGGCTTCTTTGCGCGGCAGGATGTCGGGCGTCATGTCGGTGAGCACGCCGTAGACGCGCGCCTTCACCGTCGAGCCCGCGTGGATGTGCACGTCGCTCGCGTCGGCTTCGCGCGCGCGTTGCAGCACGCGGTGCAGCCATTCGAGGCGCGCGGGATTCATCGCCGGCTCGCGTGGCGGAGGCGGCGGCACTGCCGGTGGCGAGAGCGAAGGGCGCGGTGGAGGTGGTGGCTCGGGCTTGGCTGCGCCGCCGCCCTCGTGGATATGGAGATACTGGCGCTGCGCTTCGAGCAGCTGCGCGAGCTGGGTGACGTCGATGATCCCGAGCTCAACCAAGATCGCGCCGAGCTTCTTCTGCGGCGAGCGGCTCTGCTCCTGCACCGCGGCGCTCAGCTGATCCATCGTGATCAGCCGGTAGTGCACTGCCAGGCGGCCGAGAAGATCCGACGGTACTGCAGCCATGAGGTCGGCAATTCTCGCACGGCGAGCGAGCGTTGCTCGATGTAGGAATCGGCTCCTGACCGCTCACTTGTTGTCGTTGCTGAGGAAGCTCTCAGAAGTCCACGATGAAGTTGAGCGTGGCGAAGGCGACTTCCCAAGCCTTGGTCAAAGGCCACTGGAGAATGCTGACGTTGAACATGCCGGGCAGGAAGATCACCGCCAGCAGCGCGACCGGGCCTACGGCTGCGAAACGATCCCACGCCGGGCGCAGGCGCCGGGGCATGAGGCCGTCGGCGACGCGGCTGCCGTCGAGCGGTGGGATCGGCAGCATGTTGAAGATCGCGAGCGCAACGTTGATCTGGAAGGCGCGCATCAGCAGCGTCGAGACGCTGTCCTGCTGACCGACCAAGTCGGGCGCAAAGCGCAGCAGCCCGCCGAAGATCAGCACCGACGCGATCGCCAGCACGACGTTCGACAAGGGTCCGGCGGCGGCGGTGAGCATCATGCCGGTGCTCATATTGACGTCGCGCCGGAAGCGCGTCGGATTGACGGGAACCGGTCGCGCCCAGCCGAATGGGACACCCAGCAGCGGCAAGAGCAGCGTGCCGATCGGGTCGATGTGCGGGATCGGGTTCAGCGTCAGCCGACCCATGCGTTCGGCGGTATCGTCGCCGAGGCGAAACGCGCTATAGGCGTGCGCCCACTCATGCACGGTAAGTGAGAGCACCAAGGGGATGAGCCACATGACGCGTTGGAGCAGATCCGATTGGTCCATCGAGATCGCACGAGAGTACAAGTCCGCCTCGAGCGCAAGCCGACGTGGCTGGCGGGCTTCGAGCTTGCGCGCGCCGAGCTTGCGCGCGCCGAGCTTGCGCCAACTGAGCCTGTTGCTGGTGTTCGCGGCCGCATGCGCGCCATGTAGCGACGAGCGTGAGAAGAAGTCCGGCGCGCGCTCGGTGGAGCCCACGCGGTCCAAGCGCGAGCAGCTCGAGCTCCGGCTCGCGGAACGCAAGATCGACCGGGCGAAGGTCTATCCCAAGCGCGCCGATGGCAGCGCGGATTGCGGCACCGACGTCGACTGCTTCATCGCGTACGCCGAGCGCTGCGAGCCGGCGTTCTTCGAGCGCGATCAGCGCACGCCGACGCTATTGATGACCGAGCACGTCAAGGCTCGCTACCGAATCGAAGGCCTGACCGGCGGCTTGTGCCGGATCGATCGCGCGGTGCTCGCAGCCGACATGGAGGTCACCGCGGAGGTGCGCGAAGAGATGGTGAAAGCCAAGCGCCCCGCAGACGAGATCGAGAGCATGCGAGTCGAGGTCGAAGCCAAGCTGCGCACGCGAAACCCGCCGCGCTGGTCGTGCGCGTTGACGCGTGACAGCGCGCTCGAGCTGGCGTTGGATATCGCCGAGGAGACGCCGATCGGCGGGCACTTCCTCGACACCTGTCGCCAGCCGACCGAAACCGATCCGTGGCCTGCGGATCTCGTCGTGAGCCCGGTCGTGAGCCCCGTCGAGAACCCGGCCGCGACCAAGTAGCGAGCACGCATGAGCGCGCCGCAAGCGATGCGGGTCTACCGCAGCAACCGCGCCGAGCGCTTGGTTGAGGCGCTCGCGCGCGTGGTCGAGGTGCCGCTGCTCGATCCGCTCGCGCCCGAGCAGGTGGTGGTCCAGAGCCGCGGGATGGAGCGCTGGCTGTCGATGCAGCTCAGCCAGCGGCTCGGCATCGCGGCCAACCTGCGGTTCCCTTTTCCGCGTCTCTTGATCGAGCGCGCGTTCGATTGCGTGCTCGGCGAAGAGCCGGAGCGTGCGGCGCCGTTCCAGCGCGATGCGCTGGCGTGGTCGATCGCGGACATCCTGCGGCAACGCATCGACGAGCCCGCGTTCGCGGTGGCGAAGAGCTATTTGCGCGACGACGTCGGCGGCGTGCTGTGCTTGCAGCTGTCGCGCCGCCTCGGCGAAGCGCTCGACGACTACGCGGCGTATCGGCCCGAGCTGCTGCTCGAGTGGGAGGCGGGCGCTGAGCCCGTAGATCTACAAGCCGAGCTGCTGCGCGCGCTGGTCGCGCGGCATGGTGCGTTTCACCAAGCGGCGCGCGCCCAGCGGCTGTTGCGAGCGCTCGCGCATCCCGTCAAGCGCATCGAGGATGCGTTCGAGAGCGGTGAGCTGCCGCGGCGTGTGTGCTTGTTCGGCATCGCGTCGCTGCCACCGCTCTACGTCTCGCTGCTCTCCGCGCTCGCCAAGCACATCGAGACGCATCTCTTCGTCGTGACTCCGTCGAGCGAATATTTCGCAGACGTGCGCAAGAAGCAGCGATCGAGCGCAGGGCAGGTGAACGCAGGGTCGAGCTTGGCTGGAACGAACGTCGAAGGCCATCCGTTGCTCGCGTCGCTCGGCCGGCTCGGTCGCGACTTTCAAGCCGTGCTCGAGTCGCACGCGGTCACGCTCGAGACCGAAGAGGAGCTGTTCGAGGACCCCGGCACCGATAACGTCCTGCACACGCTGCAGAGCGACATGCTGCGGCTGCGCAATCGCGGCGTCGATCGCGACGTCCCGCGCTTGCCGCTCGACCCAGCCGACAGCTCGCTGACGATCCACGCGTGCCACAGCCCGATGCGCGAGATCGAAGTGCTGCACGACCAGCTCGCGCAGCTGCTCGAGGACGAGTCGCTGCAGGCGCACGAGATCGTGGTGATGGCGCCCGATATCGAGACCTACGCGCCGGTGATCGAAGCGGTGTTCGGTCAGACCTCAGGACGGCCGTACATCCCGTTCAGCGTGGCGCATCGCGGCCTCAAGCCCGAGAGCGCGGTGCTCGATGCGCTGCAGGCTGCGCTCGACTTGCTCGGCGATCGCGTGACCTCGGGCGCGCTCCTCGATCTGCTGGCGCGCGATCCGGTGCGCGAGCACGAGAGCCTCTCGCCGGATGACATCGAGACGCTCCGCGCGTGGGTCGAGCACGCCGGTATTCGCTGGGGCATCGACGAGGGCGATCGCGCCGCGCTCGGCCAGCCGCCGTTGGTCGAGGGCACGTTTCGCTTCGGGCTCGAGCGCATGTTGCTCGGCTATGCGCTCGAGGGCCGCGGGCAAGTGTTGTTCGGCGCGCGCTTGCCGTTCGATGCGGTGCAAGGTCGCGCCGCTGCGCTCGCCGGCTCGCTGGCGGAATTTTGCGAGCGGCTCTTTCGCCATCGCGAGGTCGTGCGCAGCGAGCGCTCGGTCGCGCAGTGGGCCGAAGCGTTCGAGAGCCTGCTGATGGACCTGGTCGGCGAAGGCGTCGCGGAGATCGCGCTCGAGCGCGTCGCGATTCGCCAAGCGCTGAACGGCGTCGTCGAGCAAGCCGAGCTTGCCGGGCTCACGGCGCCGATCGCGCTGCGTGCGCTGTGGCCCGCGGTCGAAGCCAGCATCGACAGCCGAGCGGCGGCGCGTGGTTTTCTTTCGCGCGGCGTGACGTTCTGCCAGCTGGTGCCGATGCGCAGCGTGCCGTTCAAGGTCGCGTGCTTGCTCGGCATGGGCGATGAACGTTTCCCCGCGCGGCGCGCCGTGCACGGCTTCGATCGGTTGCAGCAAGCGCCGAAGGTCGGCGACCGCGTGCCGCGCGACGACGACCGCCACGTGTTTCTCGAAGCGTTGATGTGCGCGCGCGAGCGTTTTCTGATCACGTACGTGGGGCGCAGCGCGCACGACGATCGCGAGCTGCCGCCGGCGGTGGTCGTGACCGACCTGCTCGACGCGGTGGCGCGCGGCTTCGAGCTGCCGCCGGTGAGAGACGATCAGCCAGCGCTCGATCCGCGGGCCGCGATCGAGCAGCGCTTGACGGTGCGGCATCGCTTGCACGCGTTCAGCGCGCGCTACTTCATGCCCGAAGCGCTGGG
>JAYUYY010000438.1:0-2112 GCA_043752225.1 Sandaracinaceae bacterium
CTTCGGCCCGGCGCGGCGGATCGGCGTCGGTCTCGCGCGCGTCGATCAGCTCGAGCGCGCGCACGTAGTTTTCGGCAGCTTCCTTCGGGCGACCGACGCGGCCGAGCAAGAAGCCGAGCTGCAGGTGACCGCCGACGCTCTCGTTGGCCTGTAGGCCGGCGCGTAAGCGCTGTTCGGCTTCTTCGGGATGACCGGCGTTCATCTCCGCGATGCCGAGCGCGAGATACAGATCCTCGGGCTTCACCGGCGGCGGGGGATCGGGCCAGCGCTTCAAGCGCTGCTCGAGGATCTGCGCGGCGCGGTTGCCGATCGCGCGCGTCTCTTCGACGTTCGAACCGAACAGGCCTTGCTCCATCACGCCGTTCAGCACGTCGAGGATCTCGTCGTAGACGGTGCGCTCGTCGGGCGCGAGCCGAACCGCTTCGGTGTACCAGCCCATCGCGGCTTCGAAGTTGCCTTGCTCGGCCGCGATGCGACCGAGGCGCACCGCGAACGCGGGCTCGTACGGGCGCTGGCGCAGGCCGGTCAGCGCGAGGCCTTGCGCGACATCGAACATGCCGCCTTCTTGGAAACGGCGGATCAGCTCGAGCATCGCGCTCGCGCCGTCCGTGCTCTCTTCTTGCGCGCTCTCGAGCATCTCGGTGAGCCGCGCTTCGACGCCCGCCAATGGGCCGAGCGTCTTCAGATGCGCGAGCGCGCCGGTCACATCGCCTTGACGCAGGTACACGGCCGCGACCGAGATCGCGGTGTCGCGCACGCCTTCGAACACGTCCGCGCTCTCGGGCATCGCTTGGCCGCCGCTCTGGAAGAGCTGGATCAGCTCATCGCGGCGCTCGACGTAGAGCTGGCTGAGGGTGGCGAGCACCGCGGGCGTGGGCGTCAGGCGCGCGTGCTCGTCCCAGACCTCGATCAAGCCTTCTTGAAAGCGCTCGAGCGGGGCGCTCAACGCGGCGCGCGACTCGAAGCTCCACTCTTTGATCTTGTCGTACATCGCGGAGGGCTCGGGGTCGCTCCGGTGCAGCGAGCGCAGCACCAAGAGCGAGGCGAGCACACGGGCTTCGTCGCCGCGCGGAGAGCCCTGCGCGTAGAGAGCGCGCGCGGTCGTCTCGAGCCCGCTCGGCAAAAAATTCTGCTCGATCTCCGCCGGGGTGAACAAGCTCGTCACCGCGTAGAGGTGATCGATCAGGGCGAGGTAAATCGTGTCGGGGGAGTTGCCGGGCTCGACGTCCGGGCCTTTGGCGATCACGTGCTCGACCAAGCGCGCGCGCAGCGGCTCGCGCGCTTCGTCCTCGACCTTCATCGCCTGAAAGCGCCGCAGCGCATCGCCGTACGTGGCGTTGGTGATGACCGTGGGCGCCGGCGGTTGGGGCGCGATGGTCGGCCGCGGCGGTGCGCTCGCTCCACAAGCGAGCAGCCCACCGGCCAGCCAAAGCCAAACCGAGATCAAACCGATGGATCGAAGCCGAGCGAGCGACATTAGCACCGACTAGCGTAACACTCGCCGCTTGGGCGGGCAGGGCGTTTTGCCCGTGCGGTCTGGTGTACCATCCCGGCCTGCCGTAGGGCTCGTGATGTCCGACCGTCCCACCGGAAGTAAAATCGGCCTGTGCCTTGGCGGCGGTGGTGTCACCGGCGCCATGTACCAAGTCGGCTGTCTCGCGGCGCTCGAGGATCGCGTCGAGGGCCTCGGCACTCGCGGCTTCGATGTCTATGTCGGGGCCGCGTCGGGCGCGACCGTGGCGATGGCGCTCGCGGGCGGGCTCAACGTGCAGCGCATGTATCGGGCTCTGCTCGATCCTGCGGACGACTTCTTCCCGCTCGCGCGGCACCACTTGCTGCGGATCGACGTGGCCGAGCTGCTGCGCGTGTTTGGCTCGGCGATCGCAGCGGCGCGCCACGCGGTTTCGTCGGCCGCGACCAGCCCGCTCGATCTCAAGGTATGGGACGAGCTCGAGCGCTTCGTCGACTCGCTGCCCGCGGGCGTGTTCTCGCTCGATCCGTACGAGCGCTTCCTGACCGAGTTCATGCAGCGCCGCGGGATTCCGGAGCGCTTCGATGAGCTGCCGCGCAAGCTGTTCGTCGCCGCGAGCGACCTCGACGCCGGCAAGCGCG
>JAYUYY010000439.1:0-5642 GCA_043752225.1 Sandaracinaceae bacterium
TCGTTCGGCCGTACCAAGCGCTCCTCGGCCGCGTGCCTAAACACTGTGCCGTGATGCACATCGATGCCCCACGCCGGACCGAACGTGTCGCTGTGCGCATCGAAGTGCACGAGCCCGACCGGGCCATGCTGCGCTGCGACCGCGCGCAGCGCGCCGAGCGTGATCGTGTGATCGCCGCCGATCAACACCGGCAGCGTCGAGCACGCCGCGATCTCCGCGACGCGCGCGCGAATGTTCTCGAGCGAGCCCGCGATATCCATCGGCACGCACAGCACGTCGCCGCCGTCCGCGCAGCGCAGCTCGGCGAATAGATCGATCCCCTGCTCGAGGTGAAAGCCCCGGGTCAGCGCGCTCGCCTCGCGCACCGCACGCGGACCAAAGCGCGCGCCCGGACGAAACGTCGTGCCGCCATCGAACGGCGCGCCGCAAATCATCACGTCGACGTCGTTCGGATCGGCATGCGCCGGCAGACGCAAAAACGTCGAGACGCCGGCAAAGCGCGGCACTTGGCGCGTCGACACCGGTGCGAAGCGAGAATCAGTCACAGAGCGCCTCCTCGGTCACCATGCCCGGTAACGGCACTTGCGCAAACGCATCGCCCGGCAGCTCCAAGTCGATCGAGACCTCTTTGAATCGGACGCGCGTCTCGGTGCCCGCGGTCTCCTGCACGATGTGCACGACGTACGGCAGGTCGGTGATGATCCCGCGCGTAGTGAGCTGCTTGTAGTCCTCGTACGTCGCGCGCCACGCGCTGCGACCGCGCGTATCGAACAGCTCGGAGCGCAACAGCACGAGGCGTTGGCGTTCGGGCGGCTTCTTCAGATCCGCTTCTGGTACGCCGAGATCGACTTCTTGATGCGAGCCGTCCTTCGCGCGCAACACCATCCGATAGAAGCCTTCGTCATCCCAGCTCACCGACGCGCGATCGTGCGCGATCATCGGGGTGCCTCCGAGCAGCAAGAGCACGGTCTGCTCGGCGGTCAGCGACACGTTGAGCAAGCGCGCGATGTTCTTCGGACACGCTTCGCCCATCATGAAGCGCTTGGCGCGCAGATCGCTGAACGCGAAGCGCGTTCCGTCGCTGGTCAGCACCGCGACCGGACCGAACTGCGTCATCACGTCGAAGCGCACGCGCGCGGGTCGTTCGACCAGCAAGTACACAGTGCCTTTGATGCGCCCGTGCTCGCCACGTTGCTCGACGCTGGCCTCGGCGCGGATCGCCGGCACCTGCTCGCGCACCAAGCGATGCAGCTCGAGCGCGCGAACCGCATCGGTGTACGGCTGCGCCGGCTTCGGCACTCCCGCGCAACCGATCGACGCGCACGCGATGCACACGCCTACCAGCAGCTGCGCCCATGGTTGGACCGGATGGCTCACCGGACGATCCCTTGGATGATCTCGATCGCCGATTCGTAGCGACCGAAGGGCGGCATGACGTACGCGCCGGCGACGTGATCCTTGACCGCGCTCAGCATCTCGCGCGCGATCGCGATGCCTTCGGCGCGCGCGGAGGGACCCTGCCCTGCCTTGCGCATGCGCTCGCGAATCGCATCCGGCACGCGCATGCCCGGCACTTCGTTGTGCAGGAACTCGGCGTTGCGATGGCTCGCGAGCGGCAAGAGCCCGACCAGCACCGGCACGTTCAGCGGCTTGATGTCTTCGAGGAAGCTCAGCAGCACGTCCACGTCGTAGACTGGCTGCGTCATCACCAGCTCCGCGCCCGCGAACACCTTGGCGCGCAAGCGCTCGAGCTCGCGCGTGTAGTCATGCGCGGCGGGCTCGGCGCCGGTCGCGCACAGAAAGCTGGTGGCTTCGCCGAGCGGCTTACCGCCTGGATCGAGCCCGCGGTTCAGCGCGTCGAGCAGTCGCAACAGGCCGATCGAGTCGAGGTCGTAGACAGGCGTCGCGTCCGGGAAGTCGCCCATCTTCGGCGGGTCGCCGGTGATCACAACCAGGTTGCGCACGCCCAGCTCGTGCGCCGCGAGCAGATGCGCGACCAGCCCGAGCAGGTTGCGATCGCGAGTCGTCACATGCATCAGCGCGGGCATCCCGAGCTCTTGCTGAACGCGCAGGCACAGCGCGAGGTTACCCATCCGTGCACTGGCGCGCGGGCCATCCGCGACGTTGATCACGTCGACGCCCGCGTCGCGCAGCATGCGCGCGCCTTCGAGTGACTTCTTGATCGAGAGCCCGGGCGGCGGATTGACCTCCACCGACACCACGAACTGCTTGCCGAGCTTCATGCCCAGCTCGCTCTTCTGCTCGCGCGGCGTGATCGACACGCCGGACGCGACCGGTCCGCGCGCGACCACACCACCGATCATCACCGCGCGCGCGGCCTCTTCGTCGCGCATGCCGCCGCCGAGCTCATCGCCGGCAGACGCGCTCGCCATGCGTGCGGCGGCTTTGATCTTGCGGATGTGCTCGAAGGTCGTGCCGCAGCAGCCGCCGACGCCCTTGATGCCCGCCTTATAGAGACGCCGCGCGTAGAGCTGGAAGTACTCGGGCGTCGCCATGTATGCGAAGCGGCCCTCGACGCGCTGCGGCAAGCCGGCGTTCGGCTGCGCGATCACGGGCAGGCCCGCCGCGAGCATGCGCGATGCCATCTCGTAGACGCCCGCGGGACCATCGGCGCAGTTGACGCCGATCGCATCCGCGCCCCACGCGGCGAGATTCTCCGCCATCGCTTCGGGTCCGGTGCCATCGGCCATCGTGCCGAACGGATCGAACGAGACAGAAGCGATGATCGGCAGCGCACGCTGAGCCGAGCCCGCGCGAGCGTCGCGTGCGTTGCGGACGGCTTCGAGCGCGATCTGCAGCTCGCCCGGCTGACGAAAGGTCTCGAGCAAGAGCCCGTCGATGCCGGCGTCCATCAAGGCTGAGCACTGCTCCGCGAACGCTTCGCGCACGCCTTCCAGATCCGTGCTCGACATCGCGCGCCACGCGAGGCCCGTCGGCCCGATCGAGCCGGCCACGAACAGCCCGTCACCGGCCGCAGCGCGCGCGAGCACGACTGCCGCGCGGTTGATGCGCACGACCTCTTGCTCGAGCCCGTGGACCTTCAATCGGTAGCGATTGGCGCCAAACGAATTCGTCGACAGCACGTCGGTGCCCGCGCGCACGTACGACTCGTGCACTTGGGTCACGAGATCCGGCTGCGTCACGCAGACGTAATCGAAGCACTGCGTGTAGAGCACGCCACGCTCGTACAACGCGGTGCTCATCGCGCCGTCGAGCACGAGCCCGCCGTGGGAAAGAGCGTCGAGCAGCGAGCCCTTCGTCCGACTGGCAGTCATGAGCGGCATGACGATGCCCCCCCGCTCGATCACGGTCAAGCAAGCATGCGTCTCCGCACGCGGTCTTCGCACGCAGGCGATCGACCGCGCGACCGTCCTGCGCTATGCAGCTCGCGTGGCGCAGGGCCCTATCGTCGAGATTCCGGAAGCGCGCGCCGACGCGATCCAGCTGCGAACTTTGGTGCCGCTCGGCATCGCATGCGCCTGCGCCGGGCTCGCGTTGGCATTCAGCCTTACGCGCGTGACCGACGCACGAGCGGCAACGCCGCCGACCGCGCAAGAAGAAGACGTAACGCGCCCAGTCGAGCACGAGCCGCCTGCTGCGGTGATGACGCAGCGACCCATGCGACGACCCGACGCCGCGATCGCAACGGTCGAGCGCGTTGCGTCAGAGCCACCGCCGAGCCGCGTTCGCGATCCACGACCCGACGCGAGCGTCGCAGAACAAGAGCTCGCGCCGCGCGCGTCCGCCCGCCCCGAGCGAGAGCAACGCGAGCCCTGGCAACCCAAGCCCTGGCAACCCAAGTCCAAACAACCCGAGCCCACGGCGGGCGTGTTGAAAGTCCAGCCCGGGCTGATCGCGTACCTGCGCTGCGATGGTCTCGCAGCTCAGCGCGGTCCATTTCCCTGTCCGCGCGATCGCCCTCTCGAGCAACGTCTGCGCGCGATCGTCGAAGCACTCCCGCAGTGCACCGAGGCCAGCGCGATCGGTCGCGGCGCGTTCGAGCTACGCGCCGAGCTGCACCGCGCGGGCAGCGTCACGAAGCTAGACATTCGAGGTCCGAATGCGGACCTCGAACGCGCTGTGCGCGCATGTATGGGCCGCCCGGTCGAAGCGCTTCGGACCACGCTCAAACCTGAGCGCATGATCCTGTCGTTGCGCTTCGCGACCCGCTGAGCACGCACAAACTACGAGCGAGCTACACGAGGGTCACGCGAAATTACACTGTGCGAATGCGGGTCTGCGAGGTGGATCGCAAAATTTCACCGAGAGCAGAGTGAACGACCTTTGCCGGACCTAAGCCCCATGCTAGTTTCGCCTCTTGTGGACGTCGTTTTGCGCAAGCTTGGGCGCAAGGGTGGAAGGGTCGTTGCAGGACGGCTTGTTCGGCCGCCGCGCAATGGCTCCGTCGTCGTGATCGAGTTCCCTGACGGGCTCCACGAATACGTGACGACTCCGGTGAAGCGCGTTCTGCGGCTGGTGGGCGACGAGGTGTTCTTCCTCCAGACCGCCAACAGCTGTTACCGCCTCGAGATCCGATCGAGCGGCGGCCTGATGGCTGACACCGCCGCCAAGTAGGTCGCCTGCTCGGCTAGCTGCTCGGCTAGCGTGGATCGAGCGCGCCGAGCTTGTCGACTAGGCGATCGAGCAACGCACTGAGCGCGGCCAGCTCGGCTGCCTTGGGCTCGAACGTCACTTCATTTACATAGAGCGCACGGTTCAGCTCTATTTGGATCGCATGCACGTGCTCGCGCGGGCGTCCATAGAACGCCGTCGTGTGGCCGCCCTGATAAGGATCGTCGTGGCGCACGGAGAGGCCCGCTTCGCGGAAGTGCGCATCGACCAGATCGATCACGCGCGGGCTCGCGCTGGTGCGACCGCGCGTTCCAGGCACGACATCGGCGCGCTGCGTTCCGCGATCTTTGTGCAGCGCGCGGCCCGCGGACGGCATCGAATGGGCGGCGAGCAAGAGCGCATAGCCGGAGCGTTCGCGCATCTCGATCAACGAGCGCTGCAGCGCGTCGTGGTACGGCGCGTAATACGTGCGCAGCCGCGACATCAAACGCGCATAGGTGAGCGGCCGACTCAAAATCGGTTGACCGTCCGTCGTCGCGCGCCACACCACGCCGCGTGGTTGCGGCGTACCAGGCGTCGGATGGTCGCTCACCGTCGCAGCGTCGACGTCGGTTTGCGCGCGGTTCAGATCGACGACGTAGCGCGACATGTTGGCGACTAGCAGCGTCGCGCCAAGCTCCGGCGCGCGGCGGTAGAGACGGTCGACGTAGATATCGGCGTCGCGCTGGATCGCTTGCTCGTTCGCAACGACCTCGCCTTTGAGCTCGTCGGGGACGATCAAACCCGCGTGTGGAACCTCGACGAGGAGGGGGCGCGGCTCAGCGTGCGACGCCTGCGGCACGGTCAGATCAAAGACGCTCACGCCGGTTCGTGTAGCACACCTCTGCGCACGCCGAGGTGCGACGCCACGCACATTCCCCCGTGGAGTCGTCGGTGCGCGACGCTTTCTATTCGCGTCGCCGACAAAACCTGTCGATGCGTTCGCGCGCGCTCCACGTGTATGATTACCGACGAACTGCTTTGCACCCTTTGAACGGAAGTCGCCTTGC
>JAYUYY010000440.1:0-5638 GCA_043752225.1 Sandaracinaceae bacterium
GAAACAGACCTTCGAGATCGATCCGAAGACCGGAGAGAAGAAGGAAGTTCTCACTCCGGAAGAGAAGAAGGCGCGAGCCGAGAAGGCGAAGGCCGACAAGGCCGAGGCCAAGAAGGCCGCTGCCGACTTGAAACAGGCCGAGGCCGACAAGAAGGCCGAAGAGAAGAAGGCCGCTGTCGAGGAGAAGAAGGCCGCTGCCGACAAGAAGGCGGAAGAGAAGAAGGCCGCCGCCGACAAGAAGGCGGAAGAGAAGAAGGCTGCTGCCGAAGAGAAGAAGGCCGCTGCTGAGAAGGCCGCCGAAGAAAAGAAGGCCGCTGCCGAAAAGAAGGCCGAAGAAAAGAAGGCCGCTGCCGAAGAGAAGAAGGCCGCTGCTGAGAAGAAGGCTGAAGAAGACAAGACGGAGACGCCATGAAGACGACATCCATGCTCGTTGTCGCCCTGACCGCGCTCGCGGCGTCGGGCTGCTCGTACCACGCACGCGACGCCGAGTCGTATCGCAAGGTCACGCGCGAAGTGCTCGAGACGCGCAACGCCGACATCAAGGATTGCTACGACAAAGCGCTCAAGAACGACCCGAAGGTCTCGGGCGTCGTGGTCGTGAAGCTCAAGGTGGAGAAGGACACCGGAGTCATCAAGGACGTGCATATCGATGACCAGGCCACGACGGCGCCCAAGGACCTCGGTCAGTGCGTCGTAGGCGCGCTCGACGGTCTGAAGATCGATCCGCCTGACGCCCGTGACGCCGACGCCGAGTTCAGCTGGGAGCTCGCGGTCAAGAGCTGAGCCCTCGCGCCGCTCGCATACGAACGTCAAAGGCCTTACCCGGGGCCTTTGACGTTTAATAAGCGGGCTACTGGCTCATGCCGGCCGCGCCGACGGCGCCCAACGCGCACTGGCACGCGTCGAAGCCCCCGCCAGCATTGCAACGCTGAGATCCGACGAAGCCACCGACACACGCGCATCGAATCTGTGTATCGGGCGTGCAGGTCTGCGGCGGCGTCCCAAGCGATCCGATATCGGGCTCGATCACCGCGCTGCATGCAGAGGCGGTCAGCAACGCGAAGAGCGCGGCGACCCCAATCGATGACTGCAATGACCAAAACAGGGCGTTCGTTCTCGGCACGTCGCGCAGGCTCGCATGGGCCTGCCGCGCTGCAAAGCGGTTGCGAAATAGCCCCTGAGGCCCGCTCGCAACGGCGATGCAATTCGCGCGCGACGCGGATCGTGCTCGGACCGGCTTTGACATTGCGCTTCGAGTATCTGGATTCAACTGGCTGTAATTCTTGGTGTTGTGGAGGCGATGCGGTGAGTCGACAGGTACGGTCCCAATGTCAGGTCTGTAACTTTGCAGCGATCCATTCGCGTTTTTTGTTTGAGTCTCGATCGCGATGCCTAGAATCGGCGGGCATATGCGAACCAACGCCCTCGGCGAGCTCGCCGAGATGACGCAACAGCTGCTCGACGATCCCGATCTCGGGGTTGCGTTGCAGCGCGTCACCGACACGGCGTTGCGCATCGTCGACGCGGATCACGCATCGGTCCGGCTGTGCTTGGAAGACGGTCAGCTCGAGGTCGGAGCGCGCTCCGGCGTGGGCACCGACCGACCGGCGCTGATCTTTCGCCGCGGCGAAGGCGTCCTCGGCTGGGTCGCCGCGCACGGCAGCCTGCTGCGGATCGACGACAGCAGCTTGGACTCGCGCTTTCAGAACCGCACCGAGCGCGGCTTCGAAGTCGGCTCGATCTTGAGCGTGCCGGTCGGCATCTCGGTCGGCAGCTCACAGCCGCGCGCGGTGTTGTCGCTCTCGTCGGCGCGATCGTCCGCGTTCAACGACGCAGACGAAGCCGTGGCTCGCTTGCTCGCAAGCGCGGCTGCGCTCGCGCTGCGAACCAACGAGCTGCGCGAGCTCGCGGTCACCGACCCGCACACGCGTGCCTACAACCACCGCTGCCTCTTGCCGCGGATGCGCGAAGAGATGCAGCGCGGCCTGCGCAACGGCGACCCGCTCAGCGTGATCTTGTTCGATCTCGATCACTTCAAGCGCGTCAACGATCAGTGGGGCCACGCCGTGGGCGACGCCGTGCTGCGCGCGGTCGCCGACAGCGTGCGCGACCAAGTGCGCGCGACCGATGTGCTGGTGCGCCGCGGCGGCGAAGAGTTCGTGCTGCTCCTGCCGCGCACCGATGTGGCCGAGGCCTGCGAGGTCGCCGAGCGCTTGCGCGCGCGCCTGTCCGACGCGCCGCTCGCAGTGCGCGACGGCGTGAACATCCGCCAGACGATCTCGATGGGCGTTGCAACCTGGGACGGGTGCGAGGGCGCCGAAGAGCTCGAAGAGCGCGCCGACCGCGCGATGTACGAAGCTAAGCACTCGGGGCGTAATCGCGTGCGGCCGTCGATGCCGCCGAACGCGCTCGCAGGCTCTTTCCCGCGCGACCTGCCAAGCACGATCCCGTGCCCCTCGCCCGTCCATCTCGCCGACGCGCTCGTCATCGAGCCCAACTCGCCCGCGCGCTGATTCAGGCGCGTTGATTTCGGCGCAAGCGCCGCCGATGCTCTCGGCCCATGCGCGCGATCGTTCTGCAGGGCGTCGGGCTCGACACGCTGGCGCTGGTCGAGCAGCCCGATCCCGTACCCGCCGCGAACGAGGTGCTGGTCCGCATCGAGCACGTCTCGCTCAACTTCCGAGACCTGGTGGTCTTGGCCGGTGGGTACGGCGCGCTGATCACACCGCCGCTCGTTCCGTGCAGCGATGGCGCCGGCACCGTGCTCGCGGTCGGCTCCCGCGTGCAGCGCTTTGCCGTCGGCGATCGCGTGATGGCCTCGTTCTTTCAGCGCTGGCCCGCCGGTAAGCCCACGGCGGCTGCGCTCAGCACGAGCCTCGGTGGTCCGCTCGATGGTGCGCTGCGCGAGCTCGCCTGCTTCAACGAAGAGGGTCTGTGCCGCGTACCTTCGCATCTCACGACGCGCCAAGCGGCCACCCTGCCCTGCGCCGCGGTCACCGCGTGGAACGCGCTCCGCGTGCTCGACCACGTAGGCCCCGAGCACACCGTGCTCGTGCAAGGCACCGGCGGGGTCTCGCTGTTTGCGTTGCAGATCGCCAAGCTGCTCGGAAGCCGCGTCATCGCCACCTCGAGCAGCGCTGACAAGCTCGAGCGGCTGCGCGCGCTCGGCGCCGATGACGTAATCGACTACGTGCAGGACACCGAATGGGGCAAGACCGCCCGCGCGCTGACCCGCGGGCGCGGCGTCGATCACATCGTAGAGGTCGGCGGCGCGGGCACGCTCGCGCAGTCGCTGCGCGCTGCGGCACCGGGCGCGTGCATTAGCTTGGTCGGCGTGCTCTCGGGCGCGAAGCAAGCGCTGCACTTGCCGCACGTGTTTCTCACCCAAGTGCGGTTGCAAGGCGTGGTCGTCGGCTCGCGCGAAGCCGCCGAGCAGCTCACGCGCGCGCTCGAGCAGCACCGCAGCGAGCCGGTGATCGATCCGGCGCGCTTCGCGCTACGCGACGCGCGAGCCGCGTTCGAGCACCTCGCCGCGCGCAAGCACATCGGCAAGGTCGTGATTGATCTCGAGTAGAAAGGATGTCGCGCTGCAATGACCGCCGCTGAGGAATACATAGATGTCGTCGACGAGCGCGACCGCGTCATCCGGCGCGCGACCCGCGGCGAGATGCGCGCGAGCAACCTGTTGCATCGCAACGCGTCCGTCTTGTGTCTCGATGCAGCGGGCAATGTGTACGTGCATCAGCGCACGGCGCACAAAGACGTGTTCCCAAGTCTGTATGACCTGTTTGCGTCAGGCGTCGTGGAAGCCGGCGAGAGCTACGACGGAGCCGCCCGCCGCGAGCTCGGCGAAGAGCTCGGCATCGTCGGGCCGATCCCCGCACCGCTCTTCAAGCACCGCTACGAGGGACCCGCCTCGCGCAGCTTCACCATGGTCTACCGGATAACCTGGGACGCTTTTCGGGACGGCCCGATCGTCCATCAAGCCAGCGAGATCGCCTGGGGCGGATTCCTGCCGATCGCTGAAGTAGCCAAAAATAGTCAAGGCTTTCAGTTCGTTCCGGACGGTTGGCAAATGTTTCAGCGCTACCTCGCCGAGCACGACCCAGGTTGAGCGCCGCGCGACCCGTTGAGCACGACCCAGGTTGATCGCCGCGCTAGAGGTTGATCGCCGCGCTAGTCACAGCGCTGTCGCGCCGGAGCTCGCCTCCGGTCGCCCATGCGATTTCTCGGCCTCTGCATGGCTCTAAACCGCCAATTTCGTCGTGCCCCGAAAAAAGAAACACGCCCGAAACAGACAAGGATAAGCCACCGAAACAAGCGCCTCGTACACATTTGCCTGCGCACGGACAGCGGCTTCGCTCGAGTCAGCGCGCGCAAGGATGAGGTGATTTGCGATGGCTGAAATCAAATCGGTAACTGAACCGCTGCTGGCTCTGGGTCTCCGCAAGAACACCCAGTCCGCGGCTACCCCTTCCAATAGGCGAGCACGGTGGTCCTCTCTCGGGGCTGCCCTGCTCTTGTTGGTGAGCGCTCTCGGCACCGTTTCGATCGCGTTGGCAGACGCGCCGGACTTGGAGACCCGAGTCGCTGACCTCGAGGCGTACATCAACAACGGTGCGCCCAAGGCGATGACCGCGCCGGGACCGGGCCACAACGCGTGGATGATGACCTCCACGGCGCTGGTGCTTTTCATGACCCTTCCCGGGTTGGCGCTCTTCTACGGCGGTCTGGTCCGCAAGAAGAACATCCTCTCGGTCTGTGCGCAGTGCTTTGGCTGTGCCGGCCTCATCAGCGTCATGTGGTGGGCCTTCGGCTACAGCTTGGTGTTCTCGAAGAGCAGCCCGTTCCTCGGGGGCATGGACTTCGCCATGCTCCAGGGCGTCGATTCGCTGCCCAATACGGACTACGCGTATTGGGTCTCTGAGAACGTCTTCTCGATGTACCAGATGATGTTCGCGATCATCACGCCGGCGCTGATCGTCGGCGCGGTCGCCGAGCGCATGAAGTACTCGGCCGTGATGCTCTTCATCTTCTTGTGGATGCTCGTCGTGTACTTCCCGATGGCCCACATGGTCTGGGGCATCGACGGCTTCATGAACGGCGTGTGGAACGCGGACGCCGGCATCAAGGCGATCGACTTCGCGGGCGGCACGGTCGTGCACATGACTTCGGGTTGGTCGGCGCTGGTGCTCTGCATCATGCTCGGCAAGCGCGCGGGCTACGGCACCAAGGCGTTCGTGCCGCACAGCCTTACGCTGACGATGGTCGGCACGGGCATGCTGTGGGTCGGCTGGTACGGCTTCAACGCCGGCAGCGCGGTTGCTTCGGATGGCGTCGCAGCCAACGCGTTCACGACCACCACGCTGGTAGCGGCGGTCGCCGCGGCGGCATGGCCGGGCCTCGAGTGGATCACGCGCGGTCAGCCGACCGTGCTCGGCTTCTGCTCGGGTGCGGTCGCCGGTCTCGTCGTCATCACCCCGTGTGCGGGCTTCGTGACGCCCTCGGCGTCGATCCTGATCGGCTTGCTCGCGGGCGTCGTGCCCTTCCTCGCCTGCACCAAGCTCAAGGCGGCGCTCAAGTACGACGACGCGCTCGACACCTTCGGCGTCCACGGCGTCGGCGGAACGCTCGGCGC
>JAYUYY010000441.1:0-2104 GCA_043752225.1 Sandaracinaceae bacterium
CGCGAACGCGTGGTGCGGATCGCGCGCGGCAGCCGCGAGGTGCGTGGCTTCCGTCGGCAGCTCGATCACCGATTGAAAGTGCGACACCGGCACGTGCAGCACGGGCTCGAAAGCTCCGAGCAACGCGTCGCTCTGTGCGTGCGCGGTCAGCGTGACGTCGACCGTGCCGATGTGCCGTCCGCGCGGGTTGTTTTCGACGCGACCGCCGAACGCATGCGCGAGCAGCTGATGCCCGTAGCAAATGCCGAGCACCGGCACGCCTGCGTTCACCGTATCGCGCAGCCAAGCTGCAGTGCGCTCACTCCAGTCCGCCCGATCGCTCACCATCGACGACGAGCCGGTGACGACGACGCCTTGCAGCCCGGCGAGCTCCGGCAACGCTTCGCCTTCGTAGACGCGGCAAACCCGGATCGCATCCTCGACGATGCCCATCCCGCGCGCGATCCACGCTTCGAAGTCCCCCCGCTCCGCAACAACGTTCGAAACCGTGGTCCCTGTCTTAACAATCAACAACTGGCTTGCTCCGCAGATAGGGGACGGTTCTCGGTTTCACGGTTTTCAGTGCGGTCATGAACGCGCATACGCGGCGCCAAAACCGAGAAACCGAGAACGTCCCCTATCTTCGTACCAAGCGCGGGGGCTTACGCCATCAGCTCGGAGAGCGTGCCGTTTTGCAAGTTGGGATCGCCGAAGTCGTCGAGCAGGTCGCCCGCCGCGTTGCGCAGGCCGACCGCGCTGGCGATCGTGTTCAGCATCCGCTTGTGGTTCTCGCCGTACTCCTCGCCCGAGACCCGGATGTGCTCGCCCTGCTTGAAGAAGCCGCTGGCGCTGCCGGCAATCACGAACGGCGTGTTGTTCGGCGAGTGATCGGGGCCGTTGCCGAGATCGTTGTACCAAACTGAAGCGCCATGCTGGAGCAAGCTTTGGCCGTCCGGCATTGGGTACGCATTCAAGCGCTCGATCAGGTGCTTAAACGTGCGCGCGAACTGCCGATCGACCTGGTGGTGCAGGACATCCGAGTTGGAGATCACCGCGCCGCTGCTGTCGTGCGACAGACGCCGGTGCGAGACGTAGTGGAAGTTCTCCATCAGGTTGCCGCCGTCGTCGTGGTAGCGGCTGTCGCCGTCGTTGCCGTTGCCGACTTGGATCGCGACCGAGCGCACGTAGCCGCACGCGATCGCGATAGCGGCCACGTCCATGTGTAAGCGCGCGGTCGCGAGCACGTCGTCTCCGTCGCCGCTCTCGTAGAACGCGTCGGCCGCGCCGAGCGCTTGCTGGTCTTGCGTGGGTAGATTGCAGCCGAGCGTGACCTCGAGCTCGCGGATGCTGCTGAAGTGCAAGTCGAGGCGGTCGCGATCGGCTGAGCTGAGCTTCGGGCTGCCCATCAAGCGCTGCATCTGATCGCGCACCAAATCGTTCACGCTCTTCTGACGATCGTGCAGCAGCATCGCGGCTTCGCTCGAAAGGCTCATGCCGCCGCCGGCCATCGCTTCGTATGCGACGCGCGGATTGGCCGTCGCCGCGCGGCGTTCTGCCGAGCCGCGGTACGAAATGCACGGGCCGCCTAGCCAACCGCTGCTCACGCCCGCATACAGGAAGAGCGAATCGCGATCGGGATGCAGCTCGCTGCCGATGCGGTGATCAATCGACTCGCCCGCGGCTTCGGAGTCGCCACCCGCACCTTCAACCGTCGGGCCGCGCGCGGTCAAGCCCTGCAGCGCGCCGCGCGCGTGGCCGTCGCCGTAGTCGAAGTCGAACATGTTGATGTTGTTGACCACGAGCAGCTGTCTGGCGTGATCGCGCAGCTCGTCGAGCGCACGGCCGGCGAGCGTCGCTGCCGTCAGCGGTCCGGTCGCGCTCGGCCAGAAGCGCTCGGGCTCGTCCGACTCGCCTAGCGGGCCGTTCTGCGCGCACGCGACGCCGTTCGCCTGGCGAAAAAAGATCGCGTAGCTGGTCTCGGGCGCAGCGTCTTGCGCCTTTGCAAACGTGCGCCCGAGCCCGTCGAGCAGCGGCAACGAAAGCGCAACCCCTCCGAGCCCGCGCAGCACCACGCGCCGCGAGATCTTGGTCCCTGGCAAAATAGGGGACGGTTCTCGGAAACTCG
>JAYUYY010000442.1:0-2104 GCA_043752225.1 Sandaracinaceae bacterium
CGGCTTGCGATGCAGGTCGTCATGACTCACAAACGCGCTCACCAACGCATCATCGGGCCCGGGCACGAAACGCGCATGACCGCGACGCGGTGGTTTCTCGGTTCGCTGCTAATCCTCGTGGTCCTGATCGTGCTGGTCGTCGCGGGCGGGATCGGCTTGCCTGGATCTTGGGGCCTCCAGCGCGAGGCGTCAGAGACCTCGCCGAGCCCCCAGACCACCACTCGCTAGCCGGTTTGCTCTAGTCATGGCGAGCGGTTTGGAAACGCGGCCTTATACTCGGCCGCGTGCGCGACAAGTCGGTTCCCATTCAAGGCCAAGGCGCGCCTGAGCTGCCCGGCTTCCGGCAGTTTTTCTCACTGTTCGAATACACGGGTCGCGCGTTCCGGCTGGTCTACGAGACCAGCCACCCGATCACGCTCTGGCTCGGCGCGCTGAGCGCGGCCGCGGGCCTCTTACCGGCGGCGATCGCCTACATCGGCAAGCTGATCGTCGATGCCGTCGTGCTCGCGTCGAACGCGGGCGCAGGCGCTACCGCGAGCAGCGCGGTGCTGTCGTTCGTGCTGCTGGAGCTCGGCTTGGTCGTCGTGCTGGCTGCGGCGCAGCGCGGGCTGATGGTGTGCGAGTCGTTGCTCCGCGCGCTGCTCGGTCAGCGCGTGAACGAAGTGATCCTCGAGAAGGCGCTGACGCTCACGCTCGCCGACTTCGAAGACTCCGAGTTCTACGATCGCATGACGCGCGCGCGTCGCGAGGCTTCCGCGCGACCGCTGAGCCTCGTGAAGCGCGCGTTCGGCCTGATGCAAAACGCGGTCTCGGTCGTGGTCTATGCCGGCTTGCTCTGGCATCTCTCGCCGTGGGCGGTGCTCGTGCTCACGCTGGCCGCGGTACCGGTGTTCGTCGCTGAGACCAGGTTCTCCGCCGACGCGTTTCGCTTGTTTCGCTGGCGCGCGCCCGAAGCGCGTAAGCAGACGTATCTCGAGACATTGCTCGCGCGCGAAGACCACGCCAAGGAGGTCAAGCTCTTCGGCCTCGGGCCGCTGTTCCTCGAGCGCTATCGCGCGATCTTTCGCACGCTGTTCGGCGAAGATCGCGCGCTCACCGTGCGCCGCGGCATGTGGGGCTTCGGCCTCGGGTTACTGAGCACGCTCGCGTTCTACGGCGCGTACGCGTGGATCGTGGCGCGCGCGGTCAGCGGCGCGATCACGCTCGGCGACATGACGATGTACCTCTTGGTCTTCAAGCAAGGCCAGAGCGCGCTCGCCGCGATCCTCTCCGCGGTCGGCGGCATGTACGAAGATAATTTATACCTCTCGAACCTCTACGAGTTCCTGGGTCACAAGAGCGCGCTGCCCGCAGGCGATAAGACGAGCGGCCCCGACCCGAGCGACGGCATTCGGTTCAAGGACGTGTCGTTCAAGTATCCGGGCGCGACGCAAGCCGCGCTGCATCACATCGATCTGCACATCGCGCCCGGCAGCAAGCTCGCGCTGGTCGGCGAGAACGGCGCAGGCAAGACCACGCTGATCAAGCTGCTGACCGGCTTGTACACGCCGAGTGAGGGCTCGATCACGCTCGATGGCTTGCCGCTGCACGAGTGGGACGGCGAAGCGCTGCGCAGGCGCATCGGCGTGATCTTTCAAGACTTCATCCGCTACCAGCTGTTGGTCGGCGAGAACATCGGCGCAGGCGACGTGCGCAGCTTCGACGACGAAGCGCGCTGGCAGCGCGCGGGCGAAATGGGCATGGCGGATCCGTTCGTGCAGAACCTGCCGCAGCGCTACAAGACGCAGCTCGGCAGCTGGTTCAAGGGCGGACAAGAGCTGTCCGTCGGCCAATGGCAGAAGATCGCACTGTCGCGCGCGTTCATGCGTGAAGACGCCGACATCCTGGTGCTCGACGAGCCGACCGCGTCGATGGACGCCGAAGCCGAAGCCGAGGTGTTTCAGCGCTTTCGCAACCTCGCGGCCAATCGCATGGGGATCGTGATCTCGCACCGGGTCTCGACCGTGCGCATGGCCGACACCATCGTCGTGCTCGACGGCGGCGCGATCATCGAGCGCGGCTCCCACGACGAGCTGGTCGCGGCCGGCGGCCGCTACGCGACCCT
>JAYUYY010000443.1:0-5631 GCA_043752225.1 Sandaracinaceae bacterium
GATCGCCGCCCGCACGCGCTCTGCGACCACCGCCGCTGAAGGCGGGTCGGTGCTGCGCGACAGGATCACGAACTCCTCGCCGCCGTAGCGCGCGAACACGTCCTCGCTGCGGATCATCGGCGCGACGCACTTCGCGAGCGACGCGAGCACGTGGTCACCGGCGAGGTGTCCGTACGTGTCGTTGATCGATTTGAAGTGATCGATGTCGAAGATGATCAGCGAGAGTGCCGCCTTGTGACGGATTGAGAACGCGTGCTCGCTGTGCAGCCGCTCGACGAAAAAGCGCTTGTTATAGACCTGCGTGAGCGCGTCGCGCGAAGCCGACTCGAACATCTGGCGCTGGAAGTCTTCGTCGATGTCGTCCTGATAGGTGAGCTTGAGGATCGTCGCGCCGCCGAGCTGGAGCTTGTCGCCGTCGTTGAGCGGGCACTGCTCGACGACCTTCTCTCCGTTCACGAACGAGCCGTTGGTAGACCCCAGATCCTCGAGCACGACGCCGGCCGCGTTCACGTGAATGCGCGCGTGCTGGCGCGAGATACCATCGCCCTGGATCCGGATGTCTGCGTCGCGGCCGCGCCCGATGCTGAGCGTGCCGTAGAGGCTGTACATCTCGCCGACGTTTGAGCCGGCAAGCACCACGAGCTGAGCGCGCTTGCCGCTAAGCGGCGCGGCGGGCGCGATGCTCGTGGCGACGACGGTCTTGTCTTCCCAGTCGTCTTGCATCTTCCGCCATCATAGTCGCCACCTACATGCGCGGGAAGCGCGATTGATGGCTGATAGTCTGTCCGCGCTGGTTCGGCGCGGATTGCCCGCGTTCAGCGGTGGTAGGGGTTGACCAATAGATCGTCACTAAGCTTCGGCGCGGCTGCAGGAGCCGAGCCATTGCGACCGCCACGCGCAGGCTTGGGCGTGGTCGGCTCGTGCTTACTGCGGTGTGTACTGCCCTTGGCCGCCGCCGCCGGCCGCTGTGCGCTCGGAGTCTCGGTCGACAAGGGCGCGATTTGCACGCCCTGGGCGCCGTTCTTCGCGTCGAGCTCTGCAGCGCCGTATTCGGCCGTGCCGACCGCGGCGGGCTCAAGCGTTGGGCCGGTCGTCTTCAAGTCGGTCGTCTTGGGCTCGGTCGCGGGCTCGGATGAGCTCTCGGCACTCGGCAACGCCGAGGCCACCGGCGCAGGCGACTGCTGCGAGGAGAGCCAACCGAGCGCGACCAGGCCCACGAGCAAGATCGTGGCGAGCACGAGGAGCAACGGGCTCACGCGGCGGTGCGCTGCCGGCGACGCGCTGTTTGCGCCGTTTGCTGAAGCCGCACCGAGCGCGAAGCCCGAAGCGAACTGCCCGCCTGCTGGAGGCGGCACTGGAGGCAACACCGCCGCCACTTGCATGCCGGTGCCGGTGTTCGCCGAGAAGACCCCGCTCACCTTCGACCGGCTGAGCGACATCGAAGCCATCGACACATCGCTCGCGCTCGTCACGTGCGAAGCGTTCGTATCCTCGCGGCTCAGCACGACACCCTGCTGAAGCACCAGCGCTTCCTTCGCGAGCTCGAGCAACTCGTGCTCTTTGCGCAGCTTCTCGGCGGTCAGCTGCCGCACGACCGCGCTCACCTCGCGCAGCGAGGCCAGACCGCCGACGCTCGGCGCGACGCGCTCGATCGCATCGATAAACTCTTCCGCGCTCTGGTAACGGCCTTCCGGATTGCGATCGAGCGCGCGACCGAGCACGACATCCAGCGGCTCGAGCGCAGGATCGATCGTCGAAGGCGCGACGATCGGCTCGTGCAAGAGCTTGTTCATGGTCGCGCCGGGATTGTCCGCGCGGAACAAGCGACGACCGGTGATGGCCTCCCAGAGGATCACGCCGACCGCGAACAGATCCGAGCGCGAGTCGCAGCTGCCGCGGATCGCTTGCTCGGGCGCCATGTACGCGAGCTTGCCTTTGAGCTGTCCGTCGCGCGTATGCGCGAGGCGGTTCTCGGCCTTGGCCACGCCGAAGTCGGTCAAGCGCGCGACGCCGTCGCTGCCGACGATGATGTTGTGCGGCGACACATCGCGGTGCACGAGCTTGAGCAGCTCGCCGCGCTCGCTCCGCAGATCGTGCGCAGCTCCAAGGCCCGACAGCGCGTCGGCCAGGATGCGCAGCGTCACCGGGATCGCGAGCGGGCCACCCGCTTTGTGCGCGCCAGAGAGCAGCGCACCGAAGTGATCGCCCTCGACGTAATCCATCACGATGAAGAAGCCGGTCTCCGGCGTATCGCTGATGTCGATCGTCGGCACCACGTTCGGATGCCGGATGCGCGCCGCGAGCCGCGCCTCGTCCAAGAACATCCGTACGAACTCGTCTTCGTGCGCGAGGTTCTGGTGCAACACCTTGAGCGCGACGAGCCGCTCGAAGCCGGCGAGGCCTTGCGCCCGGCCGATATACACGACCGCCATGCCGCCGGTCGCCAGCTTGAGCAACACCTCATAGCGACCGAGTCGATGCCCGGTCGGCAAATACACATTGGTGGCAGCGTTCTTCTTCACCGCGCTCATAGACCGCTCCAGCGCCCGCTTGCGCAGGCACGAGCTTCGAATCGATCTGTCAGCACGACTCCCGCCACGCTCTTCTCACCCCAAACGACGTTTCACTTCGAGCAAGGCCATTTCGGTGGCCCCAAGCCAGAAGACGTCACTCCGATAAAAACGCACAGTCGCGAGTGATTGTTGCATCAAGCTAGCACGCGGCCCGCGATCCCGAGGTGGGCTGTGACAATCCTGTAGCGCATCCAACGAAGAGTTGGGCGTTTGCTCCCTACACACAAAGACGTCGCCTCACACTTGCGGTCGTGCGCGCGCTCGCGATGATGCTGCGCATCATGGACGCCATTGAGTTGCTCTTGTCGCGATGCTCCAACGGCAAGCTGTCCGAGCCCGCGCCGGACGCCGAGACGATGCGCATCGCGCTCGCCGCCGCGGTCCGCGCACCCGATCACGCCGGATTGCACCCTTTTCGCTTTCGCCTGGTACGTGGCGCCGCGCGCGAGCAACTCGGCGAGCTGCTCGCGAGCACGCTGATGCGCAGAAATCCCAGCGCACCCCCTGAAGCCATCAAGAAGGCGCGCAGCAATCCGCTGCGGGCTCCTCTGTTGATCGTCGTGGGCGCGCGCCTCCAAACGCACCCGAAAGTGCCGATGATCGAGCAAGTGTTGTGCGCCGGAAACGCCGCCTACGCGATCTTGCTCGCGCTCCACGCGCGCGGGTTCGCAGGCATCTGGCGCACCGGTGACGCGGCGTACGACGACGACATGAAGCTCGCGCTTGGGTTTGCGCCGAGCGATGCGATCGTCGGCTTCATCTATGCGGGCACACCGACTCAACCTGCGCCCGCGCTCAAACGCGCGAACCCCGACGACATCGCACGCGAATGGCTCGGCCCAGAGCTCACGCGCGATCACCTCAGCTGAATCGCGCGGCCTTCGCCCATCGAGCCGCCCCAGACCAAACCTTCAAAGTGGAACGCGAAGCGCTTGCCGTCAGCGGCCACCATCAGCTCGGCGCCGTCGCTCGGCAGCTCGCCCTCACCCACGCGCTGTCCGATGCCATCGCGCTCGCCACCTGCGACTGAGAGCTGCACGCGCTCGCCATCCACGGTCACGACTTCGTAGTCGGTCACGAAAAGGCCGTCGACGTCACGCGTCTGCAAGCGCTCCGCGGCGCCCACGCGCCACACGCTCGCATCGCTAAACGCGCGAGAGATCCGGAGCTGCGCCGCGGGATCCGAGAGCGTCACGAATGCGCTCGGCACGGCGCCCAAGAGGCGCGAGCTGTCGTGCGCCTCGTACGTATGCGCGCCGCCACCGCCGAGCGCGATCAACGCGACGCCGCCGGCCATGATCACGCGCTTGCGACGCGAAGAAGCCGCGCGCAACGCGAGCCAGCCTGCGATGCCGAATGCTCCGCACACCAGCCAGCTCGGCGGCGCGCGATGCCCGGCGACCGTCATCGGGCCGCACGATGCGGCGGGCAGCGGAGGCGGGCCGTCGTACGCGTCGATGATGCCCGCTTCATCGTCCTCGCTCAGCGTGCGCTGATGCGTGTCGCCGCGATCGGCGTACGGCCACATCGTGGCCATCGGATCTTCTTCGCTCTCGCCGAGACCGAGCACGTGTCCCATCTCATGCGTAAGCACTGCGCCGAGATCATAGGTCTGTGCGCCGACGTGTTGCTCTTCGTCGGCGAGCAACGCGAACGCGATGTCCGGATTCACGATGACGTCGGCGTCGAGCAAGCGCCCGCTCGCCATCTCATACGTCACGACCGTGATCGCGAGCTTGTCGGGCTCGTGATCCCACTTCGCCGGAAAATAAATTCCGTTGCTCGCGCCACCTTCGCGATGACCGCGCGGACCGGGCGCGCCTTGCACGAGCTCGAAGTCGGGCACGCCCTCGAAGCCGCGCCAGGCATCGAGGCTCATCGCAATCGCCGCGTCGACCTGGCCCTCGGGCAACAGCTCTCGTATCGCCGGATCGACCTGAAGCGAGACTTTGGAACCGGACCAGCGAATCGACCGGCCGCGCTCGGTCTTGTTGATGCTGTAAGCGGAAGCCTCACTTGGAGCAACGGCGATGACCGCTACCAGCAAGCCCAGCAAACCCAGAACACGACTACCGGCGCACTTCACTTAGACTGGATATTTTCACCAATACAGGAACCATGTCTAGACCGCTCGTGACCTCAACCGAGGGTGGCTTTCTTTTTCATCGCACCTTTGCGCCATCCGGCGCCGGCTGAAAAAGCCACAAAAACACCGGGCAAGTTGGAGTGACTCGGGTGTTAGGATGGCCGGCATGTCGATCGCGACCGCGATGCCTCCCGCGGGTTCAGTGGTGGTCGTGGTCGGTGGACCGCGCGAGCTCATCGACGCGACCCGCCAGGCCGCGGGCGTCGCAGCCGCCGCGCGCGTGGAAACGGCCGAGCTGGGCACCGCCGCGACCGTGGTCGCTACTCATCGACCGTTCGCGATCGTGATCAGCGAAGACGTTTACGGGTTCGATGCGGCCGAGTTCGATGCGCTCGCCCGCGACGTGAACGCGACCCTGCTCAAGATCAACGTGGAAGGCGCCGACCGCGACAAGCTCGAGCGAACGCTCATGCCGCGGCTCGGCCGCGCCCACCGACGCGCGCGCTAGCTCAAGCTGCTCGCGCCGAACCAAACCGTGCGCTGCGATCGAGTTTTCGATCGCGGAGCGAGCCGTGCGATCGCCGCAACCGCGCCATTCCGTGCTCGCTGGCATGACCCAGGTCGGCGTGTAGCTAGGGAATGCGCTTGAGTCGCATCCTGTGGGTCGGACTGGTTGCCTGTACCCCTGTCCCGAGTGAAAGTACGCGCGGCCGCGGCCCCGCTCCCAGCTTGAGGGTAAGGCCGCAGCTACACGGACCGCGTGGTGCCGCGCGCGACCGCTTCTAAACGGTGCATCCCGAATGCGCCGTGCTTGGCCGACGACCCACTGCGGGAGCTTCTCGATGCCGCTTCTCCTTAGAAACCTGATTGCGCCCTTCGCGCTGGCTCTGCTGTTCGCGTGCTTGCACGCCCCGTCCGCCGCGAGCGCGCAGACGCAGGTCAAGCCGTACTTCCTAGTCATCTTCGACACGT
>JAYUYY010000444.1:0-2102 GCA_043752225.1 Sandaracinaceae bacterium
ACCGTCGCAGCTCGCGGTCTCATTCCGGTCATCGCAGGCCTCATTGCCTTCGATCATGCCGTCGCCGCAAACGGGAGCGCCGCCATCGCCGTCTCCATCCCCATCTCCATCTCCATCTCCATCTCCATCTCCATCTCCATCTCCATCTCCATCTCCATCTCCATCTCCATCTCCATCTCCATCTCCATCTCCATCCCCGTTCGCGTCTTCCGCCTCGACGTTGGCGTCAGCGGGTGCGAAGTGCTCCAGCTCCGTGCACGCGGTGATCGCGACCAGCGCGTAGAGGAACAGTCCGCCTAGCCGTAAGCCGTGCGCCCAGCGCCAAGCGATCATTGCCATTTGAGTCGTCATGCGCAGTCCCCTCGTGACGATGCGCCGCCTCCTTAACATGGGTTCGCGCAGCGGGCCAGGCGCTGTGGATCCGGAGCATCACGGCAGCGCTCGCATGGACGGCGGCGATGCATCCCTCGGCCAAACACTCCTCAAGCAAAACGCATGCGCGCTTACGAGGTGACGTCGTTCAAGACGCTCAGCTCTTTTTACCGATCTCGATGCCGAAGATCTTGTTGTTCGCCTCGTGCGAGCTTCCGGTCTTGCGACGCGCGCCGATCAAACGCACGTGGCGCTCAGCATCGCGGTTGTTCTTGTCGAGCTCGAGCGCCTTCTTGAAAAACTTCTCCGCCGCATCTTCCTTCTTGTCGGCGAGCATGAGGTGGCCCATCGCGTAGTACGCGAACGGCTTGAGGGCATCGTCATTGATCTTGTCGCGCACGATCGTTCGGAGCGCGACCTGCTCGGCCTCCTGCAACGTGCCCGCTCGAAACCCAGCCCAAAGCCGATACATCTTGAACGTCTCGTTATTGGGCTCAACCTCGCACGCTCGAACGAGCAGCTCCTGCGCGCGCGCGAATTGTTGCTCACGCAATGCGTCTCGCGCGCTGCGCATCAGCTCGGCGGAAGATTGCTTCGGCTGCGCTCCCGACACCTCGCCGCCGGCGCGCGCTTGCTGTACCGCAAGCGCGCGCTTGCGGCGGATCAGCTCCTTGACCGCCGTGCGAGCGGTCGCGTTTGCGCCGTCCGCTTGTGGGCTACCGACGGGGCCCGCGGGTGCATTCGCGGCGCCGGCGGCGGGTCGAGCCGGCGCGGCTGGCTCCGGAGCGTTGCCGAGCACGTCGAGCTGTTGAGTTTGAGCGCGACGCTCATCGAGCTCTCGCCCCAGCCGCTTGAGCGCTGCACCCAACCTACGCGGACCCGCCTCGGGCTTGCGAGGACGAACCGAAGCCACGCGACCTGGCGGTTGCGGTGGGCGTGTGTTCGGCGTCTGTGCCGTGGGTGGAGCTCTATGCGCGGATTCGATCCGCACCTGCTCGCCGCGTACCCGGTCCGCATGCGATCGCACGGGCGTGGCAATCGGCGCTTCGAAGGGCGCAGCGTTGTCCGCCTTCGCGACTTGCTCCTGCGGCGCTGCCGGCTGCGGTCGAGGCGGGCGCACGAGCGGACCGAGGTGCTCCTCGGTTAGCGCTCCGTGTGCGACGTAGCGACCCATCGGCGCGGGCGGGCGCCGATCGCGCGCGCGCGTGCTGGTCTCGATCGGCGCGGACCACGGCCGGCAGGCGTGCTCGACGTTCTCGGAGATGATCAGCATCGCGACGAGCTGTTGAGCCTCGAGTAGGTCTGTGCCGAGGCGATCGACTGCGCTGCGCACGCTCGACGGCGGATCGAGCGCCTCGAGCAACGCGCGCTCCGCATCATCGAGGCCGAGCTCGTCCGCGACCTCGGCTCGCGGCCGCAGCAGCCGTAGATAGAGCTCGCGATGCTCACCGAGAAACGCGGCCACGCGGTCTTCGTCGAAGAAAGTGCGCACCGCCATGTAGAGCAAAAGGCCGAGCTGCTGCGGATACTCGGGGCCGCTCAACGCATCCGGATCTTCATCGAGCTCGATGCGCGCGCTGTCCCACGCGATCGCCTGAATCATTTGGCCACGGATGCGGCGCTGGAGCTCGGCGTCTACGTCGAGCTGCGTGAGCACGCCGAGCTCGACAGCCTTGGTCGCGAACGCGGCGTCTTCACTCCCAGTTAGCTCGGAAAGCGCGTGCTCGAGC
>JAYUYY010000445.1:0-13518 GCA_043752225.1 Sandaracinaceae bacterium
CAAGGGCCGCTCGCCGCGTTCGTGCGCCTGCAAAAATCAGGGAGCGCGCAAGAGCGAACGCACGCGAGCAGCAGCCGTACGCTACGGCTTCGTATCGGCTTGTCGCAGCCACTCGCGGGCCACAGCGTGAGCGCTTCGGACAACGCGCTCGAAATTCGTCTCACCGCGCGCGAAGCGAGCACACCGACACTCTGAGGTCGCGCGCGAAGCTGCGGATTCGGATGCATGGGCTCGAATCGCTTGGTGTGTTGTTACCTCGCGTCCCCAATTTCGTAACCCTACGAGCCAAGCGCACTTGGGTTACATGAACCTGACTCGTCAGGTGGTGTGGCGCAGCGCTACGCGCACGCACATGCTCTAGGAACACTGCTTCGATTCTGGTAGGAGCTTCGAGTGTAACTGGGGCAGTGCGGGGTAGTAGTGACGCGCGGCGGGTGCCGTGCGCGGGATCCGACACGGAGACTTCGAATGATGATGAGCAAACGCGTTCTGGCGATCACAATGGCCGCACTCTGCGGCGTAGTTCTTGGCTGCAGCGATTCCGGTGATGACGGCACCAGCGGTACCGGCGCTGCAGGCACGGTGGCGGGCCAAGCCGGCGCGACCGGCGGCACGACGATGGCCGGCATGACTGGCGGCACGACGACGGCCGGCACGACTGCCGGCACGACGATGGCCGGCACGACCGGCGGCACGATTCCGACCGGCGGCACGGGCGGAGGGGGCGCAGGCATGTGCGTCAACACCGGTGAGGACAATGTCTCTTGCCCTGACGGCGTAGGTCCTTTCGATGGTCCGTGCGCGCCGAAGGGCATGTGCTGTCATCGCTCCTCGAACACGACGAAGATCGCAGCGCTCGGCGCCGACGAGTCGGCACTGCTCGAGTACCGCGTGACGCAATCGAACGTCGTCAATCATCCGCTCTCGACGGGCCTTGGCATCTTGCTCGATGCAGCGACGGGTCGCGCGAAGACGTGTGCTGGCGAGCAGTGCCTCTTGTGGCGCTTCGAGCAGCCGCGCATGGGCGGCATGCCAGTCGCCGGAGCGGGTAAGAGCACGGTCAGCATCGGCCGCTACAACTGCGACGGCACGTACAGCTACTACGACAACACGGTCGCTCCGGACCGCACCGAGTTCGGCTTCACCGCGCCGACCCGCTGGGGCTCGGTCAGCACGGACACCACCATCGATCCCGCCGTGCAAGGCGTCGGCCGCACCAAGATTGCGTGGGCGTCGAACCCGAACAAGCGGCTCTCCTGCAGCCCGTTCTTCTTGCCCAACACGATGGATATCGACTGGGAGCTGTGCTCGTCGGGCTTCGAGATGCTCGACTTCGACACCACGACCGTGGGCGAGGACTGTCAGGGCGAGTGGGATGGCACCGCGTGGGTTACCCCCGGTCGGTATCAGGTCTTCGTGCCGCTCGCGGACAACAACAAAGACGTGATCGATCTGATCATGCAGAACTTCGCTCAGTTGCTCTCGTTCAGCGTGACGACTGACAAGACGCTCGACCCGGTCACCGAGCCGCGCTGCTTGCCGGACGACCCGCAGCCGATGAATCCGATGGACCGCACCTGCAAGTGGGTCAAGTTGCCGGACAGCTTGTGCCCGGTGGACGACGCCGAGCGCGCGCTCTTCCGCTGCCACCTCGGCGCCGAGGGCAACCCGAACGCGTCGCAAGAGACCGATTCGGCCTGGCCTGCGGACTTGAACTGCACCGCCGAAGCGCCGACCACGGCGCTCGACCCGGACGTCGACGCGGCCGTGAGCAAAGGTCAGTGCTGTGATCCGCTCGGCATGAACACGAACAACCTGCCGGCCTGCAACGCTTTCCGCATCGTGAACAAGTACGCGGCGGCCGCGGCAGAGATCCTGGATGAGCCGAGCGGCGAGTTCCCGCCGATCTGCGGCGCAACGCCGTGAGCAATCGCTGATCGAGTCGGCGCGCCCAAACCGCGCGCCGGCACCTCACAGGGCGCGGGCGCATCGGTCTAACTGGTGCGCCCGTCGTCTTTCCGTCCTCTTTTAGGAACTAGGCATTGGGGCCGATCGTGTGCGAGCTGGCCGCCGCGCTTCTTCGAGCGTGCAAATGCCCTGCCGACGGCGATTGATCTTCCTCGACCTGGCCCGATATGGATCCCGATCGGAACGCGATGGGTAATGCAGAAGCATGGGTTGCACGCCTCCAGTCCGATCCTTCAGATGCCGCGGCGTATGCCGGGCTGAAGGCGCACTACGCGAGCGCGGGTGACGTCGACGCGGTCGCGCAGCTGATCGCCGCGTGGGCGGCCAGCACGCGCGATGACCTGGCTGCCGCGGAGGCCTACGTCGAGCTGGCGCAGCTCGTCGTGCAACACCGCCCTGACCCGACCGAGGCCGAGCCCTACTATCGCGAAGCGCTACTGCGGGATCCGCTGGCGATGGACGCGCTCGAAGGCCTCTCTGCGCTTTGGTCTTCGCTCGGCGACTACGCGAAGCTCACCGAGCTCTTGCAGGAGCAACTGCACGTGATGATGCGACACGACGCTCCGGCGACGCTGCTCGCGTTCGTGCGTTTCCAGCTCGGCGAGCTCTGGAATAAGCAGTTCAGCTCGCCCGAAGAAGCGCTGCACCACTATCGCAAGGCTGCCGAGCTCGACCCGACGCTCACCGCCGCTTGCTACGAAGCACGCCAGATTCACGTTGCGCGCGGCGAGCTGCGCGCAGCCTCCGAGCTGCTCGAGCGCGAGATCGCTTCTGAAGCCGATGTCGAGCGGCGAGTTGCGCTGCTGCGCGAGCTCGGCGAGCTCCACCGCGATTCAGTCGATGATCTCGACGGCTCGGTCGCGGCGTTCGAGCGCGCCCATCAGCTCGCGCCTGAAGATGTCGAGCTGTCCTACGAGCTCGCGAGCGTTTTGGCGCGCCGCGCAGCGACGCTCGACGTGCGAACGGCGCGCGACGAGCTGCGTAAGGTCGCCGATCTGCTGCTGTCGATCGCCGCAGTGGCGCAAGATGACGAAGCTCTCGGCTACCTCGAGAGCGCGCTCGATCACGCGCCCGATCACGAAGCGGCGCTTTCCGCGCTCGAGCGTTTCGCCGAGCGTGGGGTTGCGGTTGCGACCTTGCCAGCGCGCTGGGTCGGTTATTTGGCAACCGGTGTAGCCGGAGAGCGCGCCGACGCTCGTCGCGTTCAGCTCGCCCGTGCGTACCTCGCACAAGGCCAGCGCGAGGACGCGTTGTTTTGCCTCGAAGCCGCTGCCGAAAACGGGCACGCGCCCGCGACGAAGTTGCTCGCGCAGCTCACACCCGACGCGCCTCCTTCGAAAGCGGCGCCGCCCAAAGCACCACCGGCTGCGGCCACGCGCGCTGCGCAGTCGTCGGGCGCAGCCTCGACGGTCCCACCCCCTCACCCGCCGCGGCCGTCTCTCGCATCGGATGCGGCAAAGGCCGTTCTTGAGCCGACCACTGAGACCGAGGATCCCCAGGAGCTTGCGGCACGCGTCGCGGAGATGGCGCCAGAGCGCGCTGTCGCGGAGCCGAGCCGCAGCTTCGATCAACCCACCGCCACCCAGACGACGGAGCGCAAACCGGCCGCGCGGGCCGCTGCCGCGCCGCTCCCGCCGCTCGAGCCATCTTTTGAGACCGAAGGTGCGCTCGAGCATCTCAAGCGTCACGCCGCTGGGCTCGCGCAACGCCGTCAAATGGATGAAGCCGCCGAGGCGTACCTCGAAGTCTTCGATCTCGACGCCAGCGATCCGGAAGCGTTTCTGTTTCTCGACGCGCACTACCGCAAGGCACGCGCGAACGCGGAGCGCGCACGCATTCTGCTCGAAAGCAGCGCAGACGACGCGTTGCCGCGCACGACGCGCCTGACGCGCTTGCGCGAAGCCGCGACGCTGTACGAGACGCGGATCAAGAACCCGGATGGCGCGTTGCTCGCATTCGAGCGCATCCACGCGATCGATCCGGCCGCGGACGATGCGCTGCGCGCGATCCGCAGATTGCTCGAGCGCGCCGCGCGTTGGGATGAGCTCGCGGTCGCGCTCGAAGCCGACTTCGCGCACGCCGAGACCGACGAAGCCCGCGGTACGCTGCTGCGCCGCTTGTGGGCGCTGCATCGCGATCAGCGCAAAGACCCAGCCGCGGTGGCGAGCACGCTCGAGCGCTTGCTCGAGCTGCGTCCCGAGGATCGCGCCGCACGCGACGCGCTGCTCGCCGTGTACCTCGAGCTCAACCGCACGGCCGAGGCGGCGGCTCTGATCGAGCAGCGCATCGAAGAAGCCAAGATCAAATCGCAAAAGCTCGCGCTGCTCGGGCAGCTCGCCGAGCTGTACGAAGCACGCGTCGGTGACCTCGAGCGCGCCCACGAGACGTATGAGCGCGTTCTCGCGCTTTCGCCGACCGACCACGCGGTCGTCGACAAACTGATCGGGCTCGACGAGCGCACCGGCAACACCGAGCGCTTGCTGCTGACGCTCGAGCGCCGCGCAGCCCAACTCGGCCACGCCGAAGCCTCGGCCATGCTCGCCCGCATGGCCGAGCTCGCCGATCGCAAGCTCGACGATCCGGAGCGCGCCGCCGAGCTGTGGCTGCGCGCCATCGAAAAAGTGCCGAACGATCTGCAGCTCGTCGATGCGCTGTGCGCGCTGTACGAGCGCCGCGACCAACACGCCGATCTCGTTGAGCTCCTCCGTGAACGCATCGTGCTGGAGCGCGACACGGTGCTGAAGGTCACGCTGTATCGCAAGCTTGCGCGCGCGCTCGACGAGCATCTGCAGGATCCGGATGGCGCTGCCGATGCGTACAAGAGGCTGCTCGATCTGCGTGAAGATCCCGAAGCGCTGCGCGCGCTCGAGCAGTACGCGCGCGCGCGTGACGACGCCGACGCGTTGGTCGCGCTCTTGCCTCGCTTGCTGAACATCGAAACCGATCGCGAAGCCCAGCGCGACCTGCTGTTCGAGCGCGCCGAGCTGCTCACCGGCCGGCTCGCGCGGCCGGCGGATGCGATCTTGGATCTCGAGCGCATCGTGGCGGGGCTCGACGTGGCCTACGAGCCAGCATGGATCGCGCTCGCCGCTGCCGCCGAGAGCGCGAACGACTATGACGCGCTGTGCCGCGCGCTCGAGCAGCGTTTGGCGCGCGCGACGGACGCGGCCGAGCAACGCGCCTGCGCCGAGCAGGTCGCGCGAATCTATCTGCACAAGACCCGCGACAAGGCGCGTTCGATCGTGGCGTTGCAGCGCTGGGCGGCTGCCGCTCAAGATGAGGTGGAGCCGCACGAGCTGTTGCTGCCGCTGCTGCGCGCCGCCAAAAAACACACCGAGCTACTCGCTTCGCTCGACGCGATCGCGCGCCTCGCAGCGACCACGGCGGGCCGCGTCGAGCACGCGATCGCCGCCGCGCACGTGCTCTCGAAAGAGCTGGGCAACGCCGACGAAGCCTTCGCGCGCCTGGCGAATCTCACCACGGAAGGCCACGCGGCCGCCGTCGAGCCGCTGATCGCGCTCGCGAACGGCACGGTGAAGACCGACAGCCTTTTCGACCTGCTCGAGCGCACCGATCACATCGATCGCTTGCTGGAGCTGCTCGCGGAGCGCGCAGCCTCGGACGACCCGGTTATTCGCGCCGCCTGTTATAGGCGCATCGCGCAGGTGCTGATCGAGTACCGCAGCGATGAAGATGGGGCCGCGGCCGCGTATTCGAAGCTGCTCGAGATCGAAGAAGACATCGACGCGCTGCGCTTTTTGCACGCGTTCGCGCTCAAGCGTGACGAGCCCGAGCTGCTGGCCTCCGTGCTCGGACGGCTGGCTGCGCTCACGCGCGATGCCGAAGAGCGCTTGGACCTGGTGCTCATCCAAGCACAGACGCTGCGCACACGCCTCGCGCGGCCTGCGGATGCGGTCGCTGCGCTCTATCGCTTGCACACCGATCGCCCCGACGCCGTCGCCGAGCTGATCGCTTGCTGCGAAGCGGCCAACGATTTTCCGACGCTCGCGACCACGCTCGAACGCGTGCTGACCCACGAGGCCGAGCCCTCGGAGCGCGCACGCATCGCGGAGCGCATCGCCGACTTGTCCGAAGGCCCGCTCGCGGAGCCGCAGCGAGCGCGGCGCGCGCTCGACGTCTGGGCGACCGCGGAGCCCGACGATCCGATTCCGCTGCGCCGTCTGCGACCGCTGCTGCGCGCCGCTGGACACCACGGGGAATTGTTGGCGGTGCTCGATCGGCTCGCGCAGCTCGACCCGCAACCGAGCGCGCGCATCGAAGCGACGATCGCGGCGGCGCAGCTCGCGGCCGATGAGCTGCGCGATCCCACCGGCGCCTTCGATCGCTTGGCCACGCTCGTGCCGGCTGCCGATCCGGGCATCGACGCGGCGCTGGCTGCGCTCGCACAGCGCACCGGTCGGGTCGAAGACTTCCACGCGCTGCTCCAGCACGCCGAGCGCTATCAAACGCTGGTCGTCGAGCTCGACAAGCACGTCGCGACCACCAAGCAACGCGGCGCACGTGCCGAGCTCTATCGGCGCATCGGTCGCTTGCGCGGCGGTCCGCTCGACGACATCGAAGGCGCAGTCGCCGCGTTCAGCGCGCTGCTCGCCGAGCAAGAAGATAAAGAAGCCCTCGAGCTGCTGCGCACGTATGCGCTCGGCCGCGATGACATCGCGAGCGTATGCAATTGTCTGCGCCGGCTGGCGGCGCTCGAGACCGAGCGCGAGCCCAAGCGCGACTTGCTCTACGAGCTCGGCCACTTGCTGCGCGCGCGCCTAAGCGATCCGCACGGCGCGGTGAAGGTGCTGCGCGAGGTCATCGAGCATCTCGATCCCGAGTTCGATCCCGCGCTCGACGAGCTGGTGACCGCATGTGAAGCGACCGGCGACACGGAGACGCTCGCGCTCGCGGTCGAGCGGCTGAGCCAACGCGAGCCCGAGCCGGAGCGCCGCGTCGAGCACGCGCGTCGCTTGGTTCCCCTGTTGCTCGCACAAGGCGCGACCGAGCGCGCGATCGCAGCGCTCTTGCGCTGGAGTGAGCTCGTTCCAAACAATCCCGAGCCGCGCGTGGCCGTGGTCCCGCTGCTCGCTTCGCGCGAGCGACATGCCGAGCAGCTGACGCAGCTCGACGCGCTCTCGACCCTCGCCCCGACCCCCGAAGCACGCCTGCAAGCCGTCGCCGATGCCGCCGAGGTATGCGTGACTCGCTTGCGCAGCCCGCGTCAGGCGTTCGATCGCTTGGCCGCGACCGTGGTGGAGGCCGCGCCCCAGCACGCGACTCCTCGCATCGAGGCCTTGCTGCTCGCGCTCGCCAAAGATCATCACATGCTGCCGGAGCTAGAGCAGCTGCTGACCGCGACCCACCGATACGAGGATGTCGCGACGCTCTTGCGCGGGCACGCCGATCACGAGCGCGATCCGGCCCAGCGCGTAGAGCTGCTGCGCCGTTGCGCACGCGTGCTCGCCGGGCCGCTCGCCGACAAGGTCGCGGCGAGTGAAGCGTACGAAGAGCTGTTGCGCGTCCGCGACGATGCCGAAGCGCTCGATCACCTGTGCAGCGAAGCGCGCGAGATCGACGAGCCGGTCAAGCTCGAGGCGTTGCTCGAGCGGCTCACCTCGCTGACCGCAGACGCGACGGTCAAACGCGACCTGAGCCTCGAGCGCGCGCGCTTGCTCGCGGAGCGTCTCGACCGACCGGCCGAAGCGATCGCGCTCTTGCGCAAGCTCTTGTCCGAGCTCGATCCGACGCACGTGCCCGCGATCGATGAGCTGCTGATCGCGGCCGAGACGCATGGCGACTTCGATGCGCTGGCGTACGGGCTCGACTTGCGGCTCGCGCTCGCGACCGCGCCGCGCTCCCAAGCCGAGCTGGCTCAGCGTCTGGCTGACGTGTGTGAAGACGCGCTCCATGACCGCGCGCGCGCAACCGTCGCGCTCAAGCGCTGGGCCGAAGCCGAGCCTGGAATGCCCACGCCGCTGCGCCGGCTGCGCCGCTTGCTCACGTCTGAGCAGGCGATCGATTTAGTCGCCGTGGTCGATCGGCTCGCGCTGTGCGAGCCCGATCCCGAAGCGCGCGCGGAAGCCCAGCTCGCGGGTGCACGCCTTGCGCGTGAAGCGTTGCGCGATCCCGAAGGCGCGCTGCGCCGTCTCGCGCCGCTCGTGCTTGCCCGCAGCCCCGAAGCCGAGCAAGAAGCGGCGGAGCTCGGCGCCGCTCACGCTTCGCTGGCTCGCCCGCTCGCAAACCTCTACGTGATGCGCGCGCAGCGCGCGGAGAATCCCCCCCAAGCGCTCAACGATTGGATGCTCGCCGCGCGCATTCACGCCGAGCAGACGAACGAGCCCGAGGAAGCGCTCGAAGCCGCGTTGCGCGCGCTCGCTTGCGACCTGCACAACCGCGCGGTGCTCGCCGAGATCGACAAGCTCGGCGTGACACTCGGCGCCTGGGAACGCCTTGCGCGCGTGTACACGCGGCTCGTTCAACATGCGCAGAGCCCGATCGAGCGCGCCGAGATCATGCTGCGGCACGCGGACCTGCTGGAGACGCAAGCTCGCGACCCAGGCGCAGCGCTCGAGCGCGTGCTCGAGGTTTGCAAGCTCGATCCAAGCGACGAAGCCTCGCTCGCGCGTGCGGAGCGGCTCGCGGAGCGCACCGGTCACCACGAAGCGTTGATCTGGATCGAGGACTCGCTGGCCAAGCGCACGGACAGCGACGAGACGCGCGGTCAGCGTTGGCTCAAAGCGGCGCGCGCCGCCGACCTCGGGCTCAAAGATCGCGAGCTCGCGTTCCAGTACATGACGCGAGTGCTCGCGCTCACCGAGCGCTTGCCGGGCATCGCCGAAGATCTCGAGGAGCTCGCAGGAGAGCTCGATCGCAAGCGCCCCGAGCTCGGCGAGAGCGATGCGCGGCGCGGCTTGGTGCGAGCGCACATGGAGCTCGGTCGAATCACGCCCGAGCCGTTCGGCCCGCTGCTCATGCTGCGCGCCTCGCAGCTCTATCGCGACGAGCTCCACGATGAGCCGGCATGTTTCGATGCGCTTAAAGACGCGGCCGCGTTGTTTCCCGACGATCTCGAGATCTACGACGCGCTCGAGCGCGCGGGCTTGCGCCTGCAACGTCTCGACGCGCTCGAGGCGCATCTCTCCCGCTCGATACAAAAGACGCGCGATCCGGAGGCGAAGATCGCGCTTTTGGAGCGGCGCGGCCATTTGCTGGCCGAGCACTTGGGCCGGCACGCCAAGGCAGCCGACGCCTACCGCGAGCTCAGCGTGTTGCGGCCAAATGACACGAACGTGCGCGAGTTGCTCTATGCGAGCCTGCACAAATCAGGGCGCTTCCAAGACCTGCTGCGCGCGTACCGCGACCAAGTGGAGCGAGACGGCTCGATCGAAGAGCGCGCGGCATTGCTGCGACGAATCGCGAAACTCTGGGAAAACGAGCTTAGGAATCGCCCCAACGCGCTCGCCGCGCTGCGCGAGCTCGTCGCGCTGACCCCCGACGATACCGAGGCCAGGAGCTCGCTCTCACGGCTCGAAGCGCGATCGACGGCGTAAGCGTCAATCACACGCGTGAAACGCGAGCGGCGGCATAGAACCGCGCTCCGACACCAGTCCCACACCTAGAACGCCCTGTCAGATGGTTGGCAGCCGGCCCGGTTTCTGCAAAGGATGAGCTTGGAAGAGGCTTCCGATGGCGACTGGACCCGAGCACGACGCCGACAACACCACCCGGATCGACCGTCCGGAGGACGGTGAGCCCGCGCCTGCGCGCGTGGTGCCAGGGCCGCGCGAAGAAGGCGTCCTGACCGTCTTGCGCGGTCCGAATGCCGGCGGTCTGTTTACGCTCGACGGCCCGCGCACCCTGATCGGCCGCAGCAGCGAAGCCCAGGTGATGTTGACCGACACGGCGATGTCGCGCCGGCACGCCGCGATCGCGCGCACGCCCGAGGGCTACTTCATCGAGGATCTCGGCAGCGCCAACGGCACGTTGCTCGATGGCACGCGCGTCGACGGCCGCGCGCAGCTGCACGATGGCTCACGCATCGAGGTCGGCGCGCACACGCTGCTGCGCTTCGCGCTGCACGACGTGCTCGAGCGCGAGGCCGCGCGCCGCACGCACGACCTGATGGTGCGCGATCCGCTCACCGGCCTCTTCAATCGCCGCCACTTGCACGAGCGCCTGCACAGCGAGGCGGCGTTCGCCGCGCGCCACAACACGCCGCTCGCGGTGCTGCTCGTCGACATCGACAGCTTCAAGCAGATCAACGACACGTACGGTCACGCGGTCGGCGACACGGTGTTACGCGTCCTCTCGCGCACCCTGACGCAGGCCGTGCGTACCGAAGACGTGCTCGCGCGGTATGGCGGTGAAGAGTTCGTGATCGTCGCGCGCGGCATCGAGGTCGAGGGCGCTCGGGTGCTCGGCGATCGCATCCTGCGCTCTGCGGCTGCGCTACGCATTCCAAGTGGCGGCCAGCCGGTCGCGGTCTCGGTGAGCGTGGGCATCGCGCACTCGATCTTGCTCAGCTCGCTCGAGCCCGAGCTCTTGCTGCGCGCCGCCGACGAAGCGATGTACTCGGCCAAGCGCACCGGTCGCAATCGGGCGGAGCTCGCGAGCAACACACCGCTTCACCGCGCGACCTATCGCCTCAGCAGCCGCGATGCCGAGATCATCCGCGAGCGCGGCGGCAGTCAGTAAGCAGTCCGGCCGCTCCCGCTAGGGCCGCGCGCGATCGACCGCCCCACCGGGTCTCGCGCCGGTGGCCCAGGTCACCTCGAGCTGTTCATCCTCGGTGCCCTTCTTCGGCGGGGCCTCGCGAGTTCTTGGCAAACCGGCTTGCTCTTTCCGGCCGTACGGCCTAAAACAGCAGACAGGTGCCTGGATGGAAGCGGGCCGCGATTGAGGTATGTAGCCGGGCCTGAAACGCCTTTCAGATGAGGGGCGCACGGTTCGGCCACCCTGGGCCGGCTGATCCAGCAGGCTTGCTGGGCCGGTCCCGCTTCGAGCTTCTTTGAGAGGAACACGATGAGCCAAGGTTCACGCGCAGGAAGCCGAGCCAAGCGGCTGAGAGAGTTGCTGACGTCGGACCGGATCGCGGTCCTGATGGAGGCGCACAACGGGCTCTCCGCAAAGCTCGCGGCGGAAGCCGGCTTCGAGGGTCTGTGGGGCAGCGGCCTCTCGATCTCGGCCGCGCTCGGCGTCCGCGATAATAACGAGGCGAGCTGGACCCAAGTGATCGAGGTGCTCGAGTTCATGGCCGACGCCACGGACCTTCCGATCCTGTTGGACGGCGACACCGGCTACGGCAACTTCAACAACGTGCGACGGCTCGTGCGCAAGCTCGAGCAGCGCGGCGTCGCGGGCGTGTGTCTCGAGGACAAGCTGTTCCCGAAGACCAACAGCTTCATCGACGGCGAGCGCCAGGCGTTGGCCGAGGTCGACGAGTTCTGCGGCAAGCTGCGCGCCGCCAAAGACACCCAAGACGACTCGGACTTCGTGGTCGTCGCGCGCACCGAAGCGTTCATCGCAGGCTGGGGCCTCGAAGAAGCGTTGCTGCGCGCCACCGCATACGCAGAAGCCGGCGCGGACGCGATCCTCGTGCACTCCAAGCGCAAGGACAGCAAAGAGATCTTGGCGTTCATGGGGCACTGGGATCAGCGCGTGCCGGTCGTGATCGTACCGACCAAGTACCCGACCGAGCCGCTCGACCGTTTCGCGCAAGCGGGAGTCACCAACTTCATCTTCGCGAACCAAGCGCTGCGCACTGTCGTCACCGCGCTGCAGAACAACTTGAGCACGCTACGCAAGACGCTGGACTTGATGTCGATCGAGAGCTCGATCGCGCCGGTCAGCGAGATCTTCCGCCTGCAAAACGTGCAGGAGCTCAAGAGCTCCGAAGAGCGCTACCTGCCCGCGAGCAGCGCGCGCGAGACCTCAGCGCTGGTGCTCGCCGCGTCGAAGGGCGACTTCGGACCGCTGGTCGAGGACCGCCCCAAGGCGATGCTGCGCTTGCACGGCAAGCCGATCCTGACCTGGCACACCGAAGCGTTTCGGCGCCAAGGCATTCGGCGCATCGGCGCGGTGCGCGGCTATCGCAAGCAAGCGATCGATCTCGCCGACATCCACTACTACGACAACGACGACTACGCGACGACCGGCGAGCTGGCGTCGCTGTATGCGGCGCGTGAGTTCTTCCGCGGCGACTTAGTCATCGCGTACGGCGACATTCTGTTCGACGAGTTCATCCTGCGAAACCTGCTCTCGCAGGGCGGCGACATCAGCGTGGTCGTCGACGGCGCGTTCAAGCTGCGCGCGCGCAGCGATGCCAAGCGCGACTTGGTCGTGACCGACGGTGCGTACGATCCGGTCGGCCTGTCGCGCTGCCGCTTGCTGCGCGTGAGCCAAGGCGTTGATCCGGCGGAAGCGACCGGCGAATGGATCGGCTTGCTCTACGTGCGCGGTGAGAAGACCGAGCTGATCGTGCGCATGCTCGATCAACTCGCAAAGGAAGAGCCCGAGACGCTGCAGCGCGGCGACTTGCCCATGCTCGTCAATCGGCTGATCGCGGCGGGCGAGACCGTCAACGTGGTGCACACGTTCGGCCATTGGCACGACCTCGACTCTCAGAAAGATCTGCTGCTCGCGTCCGGGCGCGTGCCGAGCTGAACGATGCAAATCGAAGACTTCGGAACCATCCTAAAAGACCGCGGCGTTCGACACGGAGCGGGCGTGCCCTGCTCGTTCTTTACGCCGCTGGTCAACTACATGACGGTCGATCCCGGCCTCGACTACGTGTCGGCCACGAGTGAAGGCGAAGCGGTCGCGATCGCGGCCGGGCTCACGACTGCGGGCAAGCCCGCGTTCGCGCTGATGCAGAACTCGGGCTTGGGCAACGCGGTGAATCCGATCACCTCGATGCTCTACATCTACAAGATGCCCGTGGTGCTGCTGGTCTCGCACCGCGGCGAGCCGGGCAAGCCCGATGAGCCGCAGCACGAGCTGATGGGTCAGATCACCGAAGAGCTCTCGCGCTTGTGCGGCTTGCGCACGCACGTGCTCGAGCCGGAGCGCTTCGCGAGCTCGCTCGAGGCGATGCAGAGCGACGAGGTCCCGACCGCGTTCATCTGCCGCAAAGGCGCGCTCGAGGGCGGCCCCGAAGCGCCGCCGATCTCGATGCGCATCACCACGCGCAGCCGCACGCCAGATAACGAGGGCACGTTCACGCCGGTGATGCGGCGCGAAGAAGCGCTCGGCATTCTCGCGCCGGTCTTGAACGAGAACCTCGTGGATCATCCCGAGCGCGCGGCCGCGGTGATCGCGACCACGGGCAAGCTCTCGCGCGAGCTGTACGAGCTCGACGATCGCGACGCGAGCAAGAAGAACCGCTTCTACATGGTGGGCTCGATGGGTTGCGCCGCGGGCTTCGGTCTCGGCGTCGCGCGCGCACAGCCCGAGCGTCCGGTCGTGATCCTCGATGGCGATGGCGCGCTCTTGATGAAGCTCGGCTCGCTCGCGACGATCGGCGCGCTCGCGCCGACCAACTTGCATCAC
>JAYUYY010000446.1:0-2093 GCA_043752225.1 Sandaracinaceae bacterium
CGCGCGATCCGGGCAGCGCACCGCAGCTGCGCCTGGGCAACGTGATCGGCGGCGATCATCTGCGCGAGCGACTCGCGTATCGCACGAAGGAAGGCGAGCTCGGCTATCACGATGGCCTGCGCTGGACCGAGCGGCCCGAGGAGTACGTGCGCCGTGCGCTCGCGCGCGCGCTGTTCGAAGAGCGCGGCATCCTACGTGTGGTGTCCGGTGCTGCACCGACGCTCGCGCTCGAGCTGACCTCGTTCGAAGAGGTGAGGTCCTCAAACGACAAGCGACTCGCGCGCGTGGTGGCCGTGGTCATCGTGCACAACGGCCGCTTCGTCTTGTTCGAGCAGACGGTCACGGCTGAAGAGTCGGTCGACGATGAGAAGGCGCCGACCGCACTGGTTCACGGCATTTCTCGCGCGCTCGACCGCTGTGTCGCGCAGATCGCGGACAACGTGCTCACCGCTCTCGCGACCCTCCAACCTGCAAATGCTGCTGGTGAGGACATGGGTGCAACGCGCACGACGGAAGAGCCTGCGTCCATTCCCTGACGACGGCGACGAGTTTGTGAGCAGTTGTTCACCAGCAATGTGCCAACGGTGACAAGCGTCGGCGCTATTCGTATCTTCACGCGATGCGGAATTCGCGGTGGAACACGGGACATGTTGGGCGTGGTGAGCGCGTAGGTGCATGCATAGCGGCGGTCATCTGGCTCTTAGCCGGATGCTCCACCGACGATATCCGCAGTGATCCGAGCTTGGGCGGACGCAACGGAGGCTACAACCCCGCGGATGCAGGTCCGGATGCCGACTTCGGCAACAGCGACAGCGGCATCCCGCCGGTGATCGACTTCGACGGCGGCGATCAAGACGCAGGGCCTGCGATCATCACATCGCTGCGCATCGAGCCCGAGGACGCGGTGCTCAGGCTCGATGCGAGCGAAGAGGGCACGCAGGACTATCAGGTGTTCGCCAAGCTCGATGGCTCGGACGACGAGATCGACATCACCGATCGCACCGTGTTCTACGTGCCGGACAACTGGCGCATCGGCAGCTTCGATTCGAACGGCCCGACCTTCGCCACCAACACGACCGATCCGCGCGGCGGCGTGCTGACCGTGCAAGCCACCGCGGCGAGCAGCGATGGAACGATCGAGAAGATCGAGACTTCGCTGACCGTGCTCTATCGCTCGATGCCGGAGGATCCGCGCGACGATGGCAGCGGCGCGTTCGACGTGCCTACGGATGCTGCCGACCTGTTCGGCGGTGCGGCCGATACTGCGCGCGATCCGGTGCTCGTCTATCCGAACGACGACGTGCTCTTGCCGCCGAACTTGCAGCGCTTGTCGGTGCACTTCCTGCCCGGCGATGCAGCAAACACCTTGTTCGAGGTCGCCTTCGACGCGAAGGGCGTCGAGCTCCGCTACTACGTGCGTTGCGGCACGCAGGTCTCGGGCGGCTGCGTGCTCGAGCTCGAAGCCGAGAGCTTCCGCTTGCTCGCCGACAGCAGCCGCGAAGGCGACGAAGTCACCGTGCACGTGCGCTCGACCGACGATGCCGGAAACGCGGTCGGCGTGTCGGCGGAACACACGCTCTCGTTCGCGCGCACCGACGTACGCGGCGCGCTCTATTACTGGCGCACGACGGATCCGGTCGGGATCATGCGCGTCGATTTCGGCGCGACGGCGCTCGAGCCTGAGCCGTTCCTGCTCGAAGGCGATGCTCGGCTCAGCAGCGGTGAGTGCGTCGGCTGCCACACGCTGTCGCGCGATGGCTCGCGCGTCGTTGCATCCCAAGGCGGCCAGAACGACGGCTTGCTCGTTTACATCAACGACCTGACGCGCGATCCCGCGGATGCCGCGTATTTGACGATGAACGGCAACGTCGACAACCGCATCCAGTTCGCGTCGTTCAGCCCCGACGCGGAACGCTTTGCCGCCGTGTTTGGCGATACCGATGCGCCTGCGCGCAACATGCTCTGGTTTCACGACGGCGACACCGGCGCGCGCTTGCCCGACGAGAGCTTCGAGCTGCCGTGGGAGCCCGATCACCCGGAGTGGTCGCCCGACGGAGACATCCTCGCGCTCACGCGCGTCGGCAGCCATCAAA
>JAYUYY010000447.1:0-2091 GCA_043752225.1 Sandaracinaceae bacterium
AGCACGAAGAGCGCGAGCAGCTCGTCGGCGCCCAGGCCGAGGTAGTAGCCAGCTTCGCGCAGCGTGGTATCGACGTGCGCGCGCAGGCGCTTGATCGGCAAGAGCGCGATCCACGCGCCGACCTTGCGCACGGCCGGCTCGATCGAGGCGAACAGCCCACCCGCCGCGCGCGCGCGTTGCCTGCGCTCACCGCGCGAGCCGAGCGTGGGCGCGACCAGCGGCGGCACGAGCGCGAGCATGAACACCAGGACGAAGAGTGCGAGCGCGGTGCAGCCGATGGCTGCGAGCTTGAGGACTTCGGCTTGAGCGGTCATCAGAGATCCACCTTCAGGATGCGCATCGCGAGCAGCACCGCGGCGATCCACAGCGCGACGGCGATGCCGAGCAAGATGTTGCCGGTGGTCGTGGTGACCAACGGCATGAGCAGGTCGGGGTGCACGAAGTACAAGAGGATGATCAGCACCGCCGGCAGCGTGCCGATTACCAGCGCTTGGTTGCGTCCGTCTGCGGTCTTGGTGCGGACGACGCCCTCGAGCCGCGCCATCTCGCGCAAGCTCGACGCCGATGACTCGAGCGTGAGCGGTAAGTTGCCGCCGGTGCGGCGCGCGACCTGGAGCGTAGTGACCGCCGTGCGCACGACGCGGCTGCCGACGCGGTCGGCCATGCTCTGCAGCGCGCGATCGAGCGGCGTGCCGAGCCGGTACTCTTTGAGCGCGATGTCGAGCTCTTCCGAGATCGGCGCGTGCATCAGCGCTTGGCTCGAGGAGAGCGCGTCGCCGAGCGCGGGCACCGCTTTGAGCGCGTTTGCGAGCACTAGCAGCCAGCCGTCGAGCTGTTGCTCGATGCGCTGCACACGCTCGGTGCGCGCCGAGTGCAAGTGCATGATTGGCGCGGCGATCACCAGCGGGAGCAACACCCAGAACGTACCGATCGTCATCACCGACAGGCCTGCGACGGCGAGCGCGCCGAAGACTTGAAAGCCGATCACGCGCGCAGCGTTCGCGGGCTTGCGCAGGAACAACAAGTCCGCGTTGATCCGCCGCGCATAGCCGATGAGCGCGACGCGCAGTGGCCCGCTGGGCACCACGGCAATGAGCACGATCAGCATCGTTACGCCGACCGACAGCATCACCACGGCGGATGCGAGCAATAGGTGGGTCTGGATCACAAATACTCTCCGTCGGTGATGAGGCCGTGGGTGATCAGCTCGTCGAGATACGTGGGCATGAAGCCGGTCGCGCGGAACTCGCCGGCGACGCGGCCATCGGGACCGGTGCCGGTGCGCGCGAAGCCGAAGATCTCGTGCATCTCGATGTCGCCGTCCGGACCGACCTCGCCGACCTCGGAGATGCTCGTGACCTTGCGCGAGCCATCGCTGAAGCGCGATTGCTGCACGACCAAGTGCACGCTCGAGGCGATCTGCTGGCGGATCGCGCGCACCGGAAGGTCGAGGCCGGCCATCAAGCACAGCGTCTCGAGCCGCGAGATCGCTTCGCGCGGGCTGTTGGCGTGGATCGTGGTCATCGAGCCTTCGTGACCGGTGTTCATGGCTTGCAGCATGTCGAGCGCTTCGCCGCCGCGGCATTCGCCGACCACGATCCGATCGGGGCGCATGCGCAGCGCGTTCTTCACCAGGTCGCGAATGGTGTAAGCGCCCTTGCCTTCCATGTTCCCGGGTCGCGACTCGAGCGCGACGACGTGCGTCTGGTCCAGGCGCAGCTCGGCGGCGTCTTCGATCGTGACCACGCGCTCGGCCTCGGGGATCGCAGCCGACATCACGTTGAGCAAGGTGGTCTTTCCGCTGCCGGTGCCGCCGGCGATCAGCACGTTCTTTCGCACCTTCACCGAGCGCTCGAGGAAGCGGCCCATGCGGGGAGTGAGCGCGCCGTAGCCGATCAAGTCGCTCATCCCGAGCTTCTTCTTGGTGAATTTACGGATCGTGATCGCCGAGCCGCGCACCGCGAGCGGCGAGATCACGGCGTTGACGCGCGACCCGTCGGGCAAGCGCGCGTCGACCAGCGGCGTGCTCTCGTCGATGCGCCGGCCGAGCGGCGTCACGATCCGCTCGATCACCGCGCGCACCGACTCGTC
>JAYUYY010000448.1:0-2090 GCA_043752225.1 Sandaracinaceae bacterium
CTTCCTTCGTCGACCCTCGCCACGCTCGGCACCACCTCAGACACGATCTCGAATCGAATCCCCTCGGTCAGACCACTAGCACTCGAGCGAGAACACGATCTCAAACGGCGTCAACGCTTCGAAGCGCGTTGCGGTCGCGCTCACGCAGATGCGCCGCTTGCGCTCGATTCGCTCGACCGCGATCTCGAGCTGAACCACGTGCTCAAGCCCGGGCGGGATGCACTGTCGCATGCCTTGCTCGCAGCGCTCCTGCGCCACTGCGTCGCTCGCGCCTTCCGGCATGCGGCCACACGCTACGCGCGTCGCGCGCAGCAGGCGACCGATCAGCAACTGAGATGCTAGCGACTGGGGTGCGGAGCCTGCAAACGCGGTGGGTGCACGGCTTGCAAGCAGCTCATCACCGCGCCGCGTGCTGCCAAGCGCAGCGATGCCACGTTCGCCGAGCTCCGTTTGTGCACGCACCGAGCAAAACTCCGCCGTTGGCAAGGCCATGCCGGCATCCGCACCACGCGCAGGGATCCAGAACGTCGGGGCGCGCAGCAGCATCTCCGGTCCGAGCATGCGCGTGTAGCGCTGGTGCTCACGCTGCGCTGCGACCAGCAACGCGGCGAGCCCCCACGCCGAGGACCCGAAGACGAGACGCGGTGCGCAGCCTACGTCCTCTTCGCTATGTAGGAGCACAGGATTCGCTGAGACACACAGCCAGCGGGCGCTCTCTTGGTTTCGGAGCGCGTGAAACGCGGCGTGCGCCGAGCCTTCGCGCTCTCTACGCAGCGCTTCGAGGCTGTCCGCGCCGAGAATGCTCGGCTCGAGCGCGATGATGCAAACCGCTTCGAGCCGCTCTGCGTGCTGCGCGCATGCACGCATGTGCTCGGGCGCGCTCTTTTGTGCGACGAGCAACACGACATCCGGACGCTCGAGCCGCGAGTCGTGCTCGCGCATCTGGAGCACGTCCAGCTCGTGACTCTCTCGCGCGTCCACGACCTCGAGCAAAATGCTGCCGTCACTCGGTAGCTGATCGACAAGTAGCTTGAGTCCACGCCACGCGCTCTCGAGCGCTGCGACCGATGCCAGAAGGTCATGCGCCGTCTGGCGAACTGCCTCTTCGAGCACGGCATGTGGCGAGCGCACGGGCTTGCGTGGTGCTGCGACCACCTGCGCGGCCTGCTCTCTCGAGGCACGCACGAACACGTCCACTGCACGCGCTGCGAGCTTCTCGCGATCGCCGTGGGCGATCGCCACCGAACGCAGCAGCGCTTCCAAGCTCGGTGCGCTCTTGGCCGCAGGGGTCTGCGAATCGTGCGAGCGGTCGGCTTCTTCGACCGCCCGGTAGAGCCGCCCGCGCCCGACCAAGCGCTCCATGCCCGGCAAGATCTGCTTGGCGGACACGTGGCTCGACAGCGACGCAAGCTCGCTCAAGAGCGGCGTGCTACGCACCAGTGAATCGGTCGTGAACGAACGCAGCTTCGGAAAGCGCAGATCGAAGCGACGCACGCGATCGTCGCCCAACCGATCGGCCACCTCGACCACGGTGCTGACACGCGCGCTCTCGAGTCGGGCCGCCATCTCGCCGCCTGCAAGCGCGAACGGTTCGGCCCGAGCGGTACCGAAATCGCCCACAACGAGCACGCGCAGCGGTTGCACCCAAGAGGCACGAGCCACGGTCGAGAAGCTACACCGTTTCCACTTTCGATGAACAACATCGTCGACGCACTGCAAGACCGCATTTGCGTCGTCTTCGCGAGGCGTTGAATTCCGAGTGCTTCACGCCGGGTCCCGCGCTCATGCGTTGAACATCGCCCGGCTTGATCACCGATGCCCCGTGCGGCGGAAACCCACCACCGCCCGTGACCCGGACGTCATTGATCACGCGCAGCGGATCAAAGCCCATGTGCTGCGGACCGTAGTAATGGGATCAAAGTGTCGAGCAAACCCGCTCCAATGCGCCTTCGCCGCGCTCGCGTGGTCTTGGCAGCGAGCACAGCCAGCTGGATCCGACGCGCGTGCGGCGCGTCGAGAAACTCACGCAGCTTCATCCCGGCTGACCATCCGACAAAATGCGCTTCGTCCGCTTCGAGGCGGACGAGGGC
>JAYUYY010000449.1:0-5603 GCA_043752225.1 Sandaracinaceae bacterium
TTTTTTCCGGCGCTGGGCGGCGAGGGCGCGGTGATCGCGCTTGCGCTCGGTAGCTCCGAAAGCGCGCGCGCGTGCACGATCACCGGGCATGGGGCGCGCGGAATCGCGCTCCTCGATCGCGTGCGCAGCGCGTTTGCGCGCCAATCCGTGCCGCGTTAGCAGAGACTTTCTCGCGATTGATCGCCGTGCTTGCGGTGGGTGCCCCTCTCTGGTAGCAACTCGCCTCCGGATGCCGCGCCGGACTGATATTCACCGCATCTTGCTCGTTGGCTCCGGTCCGATCGTCATTGGTCAGGCGTGCGAGTTCGATTACTCGGGCACGCAAGGTGCGAAGGCTCTCAAACAAGAGGGCTACGAGGTTGTCCTCGTCAATTCGAACCCCGCCACCGTGATGACGGACCCGGAGTTCGCCGACAGGACCTATGTCGAGCCACTCGATCCCGATGTGATCGAGACGATCATCGAGCGCGAGAAGCCCGATGCGCTCTTACCCACGCTCGGCGGCCAGACGGCGCTGAACGTCGCGCTCGCCTTGCATGATCGCGGCGTGCTCCAGAAGCACGGCGTCGAGCTGATCGGCGCGAGCGTCAAAGCCATCCGCAAGGCGGAGGATCGCCAGCTCTTCAACGAGGCGATGAACAAGATCGGCCTCGAGGTCGCGCGCTCGGTGCTCGCGACCACGCTCGAAGAGGCGCACCGCGCGACCAAGGAGATCGGCTTTCCGGTCATCTTGCGCCCGTCGTTCACGATGGGCGGCAGCGGCGGCGGCATCGCCTACGACGCGCAGAGCTTCGATGTGATGATCCGTTGGGCGTTCAAGATGAGCCCGACGCATTCGTGCCTGATCGAAGAGAGCCTGCTTGGTTGGAAGGAATACGAGCTCGAGGTGATCCGCGACCGCGCGGACAACTTCTCGGTGATCTGCAGCATCGAGAACTTCGACCCAATGGGCGTGCACACCGGTGACTCGATCACGGTCGCGCCCGCGATGACGCTGACCGACAAGGAATACCAGCGCCTGCGCGACGCGGCGCGCGCGATCATCACCGAGATCGGCGTCGACACCGGCGGCTCGAACATCCAGTTCTCGGTCAATCCGGCGAACGGCCGCGTGATCGTGATCGAGATGAACCCGCGCGTCTCGCGCTCGAGCGCGCTGGCCTCGAAGGCGACCGGCTTTCCGATCGCGAAGATCGCCGCGAAGCTGGCGGTCGGCTACACGCTCGACGAGCTGCGCAACGACGTGACGGGCACGAGCGCTGCGTTCGAGCCGAGCATCGATTACGTCGTATGCAAGATCCCGCGCTTCGCGTTCGAGAAGTTCGGGGGCGCCGACCAGCGCCTCACCACGCAGATGAAGTCGGTCGGCGAGGTGATGGCGATCGGCAAGACCTTCAAGCAGGCGTTGCTGAAAGCAGCGCGCTCGCTCGAGCTCGGCCGCGATGGCTTGAGCTCGCTCTTGCACCGCGTCGACTATGTCGCGTTCGCCGAGCAGCTCGGCAAGCGCGGTGAAGACGGGGCAGTGCTCGGCAGCGCTCCGCGCCGCGAAGAGGGCGCACCACTCCCGCCGTTGGCCGAGCTGCGCAAGGCGATCCTCACCGTGATTCGCACCGCGCTCGGCGACCGGCTCTGGTACCTCGGCGATGCGCTGCGCGTCGGCGCGACCGAAGCCGAGATCTGCGAAGCGACGGCGATCGATCCGTGGTTCGTGCGCCAGCTCGCCGAGATCATCGCCGAAGAGAAATCGCTCGAGGCGCTGCGCGACACGGGCGGGCTTACGCAGGCCGCGCTCGAGTCGGCGAAGACGACCGGGCTCTCGGACTCTGCGATCGCCGGCGCGCTTGGCATCACCGCCGAGGCCGTGCGCGCACAGCGCAAGAAGCAAGGCGTGCGGCCGGTCTACGCGCGCGTCGACAGCTGCGCGGCCGAGTTCGTCGCGCTGACTCCTTATCTGTATTCGACCTGGGGCCAGGCGACCGAATCCGAGCCCACCAGCATGCGCAAGGTGATGATCCTCGGCGGCGGTCCCAACCGCATCGGCCAAGGCATCGAGTTCGACTATTGCTGCGTGCACGCCTCGTTTGCTCTGCGCGAGATGGGCATCGAGACCGTGATGGTCAACTGCAACCCCGAGACCGTGTCGACCGACTACGACACCTCGGATCGCTTGTACTTCGAGCCGCTCACGTTCGAAGACGTGATGGGCATCGTCGAAGAAGAGAAGCCCGACGCGGTGATCGTGCAGTTCGGCGGCCAGACGCCGCTCAAGCTCGCGGTGCCGCTGGCGCGCGCAGGCGTGAAGATCCTCGGCACGCAAGCCGAGGCGATCGACCGCGCCGAGGATCGCGAGAAGTTCGAAGAGCTGCTCGAGAAGCTCGGCCTCAAGCGCCCGCGCGGCGTGATCGCCAAGGGCGTCGCCGAGGCGATGGTTCAGGCCGAGAAGCTCGGCTTCCCGGTCGTCGTGCGCCCGAGCTACGTGCTCGGCGGGCGCGCGATGGAGATCGTGTACTCACGCGAGTCGCTCGAGCGCTACATGCGGATCGCGTTCGAGGCGATCGAAGACAACGAGCACCCGACGATCCTGATCGACGAGTTCTTGCAGGACGCGATCGAGGTCGACGTCGACTGCTTGTGCGACGGTACGCGCGCCGTGGTCGCGGGGCTCTTGCAGCACGTCGAAGAAGCCGGTGTGCACTCCGGCGACTCGACGATGGTGTTGCCGGCGCACACTCTGCCGCCGCACGTGCTCGCCGAGATCCGCCGCTCGACCCACGCGCTCGCGCTCGAGCTGGGCGTGCGCGGCTTGATGAACGTGCAGTTCGCCGTGCGCGGCGAGGCCGTCTTCGTCATCGAAGTGAACCCGCGCGCCTCGCGCACGGTGCCGTTCGTGAGCAAGGCGATCGGCAAGGCAATTGCGAAGATCGCGACCAAGGTGATGGCCGGCAAGACGCTCGAAGAGCTCGGCTACACCGAAGAGATCGTGCCCAAGCACTTCTCGGTGAAGGAATCGGTCTTCCCGTTCGCGAAGTTCCCCGGCGTCGACACGTTGCTCGGCCCCGAGATGCGCTCGACCGGCGAGGTCATGGGCATCGCAACCACGTATCCCGAGGCGTTCGACAAGGCGATGCTCGCGAGCGGCATGCGTCTGCCCAAGGGCGGCACCGTGTTCCTCAGCGTGCGCGACGAAGACAAAACGCACGCGGTCGATGTCGGCCGGCGCTTGACCGCGGTCGGCTTCACGCTGGTCGCCACGCGCGGCACGGCGCGCGATCTAAAGGCCGCGGGCGTCGCCTGCGAGCTGATCAACAAGGTCACCGATGGCAGCCCGCACTGCGTCGACTTGATCAAAGGCGGTGAGGTCGCGCTGGTCGTGAACACGACCTCGGACACCACCGCGATCAAAGACAGCTACTCGATTCGGCGCGCGGCCCTGCTGTCCGGCGCGCCGTACTTCACCACGATCGCAGCGGCGATCGCCGCGACCGGAGCCATCGAAGCCGCCAAGGTTCGCGTCGGCGGCTTCACGGTCCGCTCGCTCCAGGAATATCACCAGGACATGTGAAGGCATTCCGTTGGGAATGCCTGGCCTGGTTGAACGCGGCGTTCCTTTCGGAATGCCGCGGTCTTGTTGACGCTTGTGCGGCTTGCGAGTGGCCGGTCGCGGGGTGTACGACTCCCGGACCATGGACCGCTATCCGATGACTCTCGAAGGGCACGCGGCGCTGACCGCCGAGCTCAAGGTGTTGATCAGCGTTGAACGCCCCAAGATCTCGAAGGAGATCGGCGTCGCGCGTGAGCATGGCGACCTCCGCGAAAACGCCGAGTACCACGCCGCCAAAGAAAAGCAGGGCATGATCGAGGCGCGCATCGCGCACATCGAAGGCGTGATCTCGCGTGCGGACGTGATCGACACGACGCAGATGAAGGGCACGCGCGTAAAGTTCGGCGCGACCGTCACGCTCGAGGACGTCGACACCGGTGAGAAGCGCGTGTTGCGCATCGTCGGTCCGGAAGAAGCCGACGTCTCGAACGGCAAGATCTCGGTGACCTCACCGATGGCGCGCGCGTGCATCAACCACGAGATCGGCGACGAAGTGAAGGTCGCCGCTCCGGCCGGCACGCGCGTCTACGAAATCGCCGATCTCCAGTGGACCGGCCCCGCTAAATGACAGCGCTGTCGCGGAGCTCCCCTCCGGGTCGCGCGAAGGCCAACACCGCGAGCTCAACGAGGTAACTATGGACGGCGAGCCGGGCAGCAGCGCGAACGAACAGACCTTCCGGCTCGACGTCGGCGACGGCGTCTCGCTATTCACCTATCGCTGGGAGCCGGTGATCTCGGATACGGCGCGCGCACCAAAAGCCGTCGTTCAGATCTCGCACGGGATGGGCGAGCACGGCGCGCGGTATGCGCGGCTCGCGCAGGCGTTGTGCGCGGCGGGCTACGCGGTTTACGTGTCCGATCATCGCGGTCACGGCAAGAGCGTGAAGAGCGCGAGCGATCTCGGATACTTCGCCGACGATGATGGCATGACCAAGGTGGTCGCCGATCAAGAGCGTCTGCGCCAGCGCATCGCGCAGGACCATCCGGGGCTTCCGCTGTTCATCTTCGCGCACAGCATGGGCTCGTTCGTCATCCGCCGTTACTTGTTCGAGCACAGCGACAAGGTCGCAGGCGCGGTGCTGAGCGGGACTTCGGGCGGGCAAGTGGGTTTGGCGAAGGCCGGGCGCGCGATCGCCAAGCTCGAGCGCATGCGCCTCGGCCCGCGCGGGCAAAGCGCTCTGCTGCACGCGATGTCGTTCAAGGACTACAACAACAAGTTTCGGCCGACGCGCACCGATGCGGACTGGCTTTCGCGCGATCCGCTCGAGGTCGACAAGTACGTCGCCGATCCGCTGTGCGGTTTCACGCTCAGCACGCAGGGCTGGGTCGACTTGCTCGGTACGATCATCGCGATGCAGGACGTCGAGAACGTCAAGCGCATGCGCAAAGACTTACCGCTCTACGTGTTCAGCGGCAGCGACGATCCGGTCGGCGCGAGCACGGTCGGCGTGAAAGCGACGCTCGACGTGTTCAAGCGCGCGGGTCTCTCCAACGTGACGCACCGCTTCTATCCGAACGGCCGTCACGAGATGCTCAACGAGACCAACCGCGACGAAGTGACGCGCGACTTGATCGCGTGGCTGGACGACACCTTCAGCAAGCTCGCGCGATAGGGTCGTCGTGATCGGGATGACAGCTCTCGCGAGCAGGGCCACATGAGCGATGGACTGCTCGCCGATCTGCGCGCGTGCTTGAGCGAGACCGCACCGACGCCCGAGCAGCGCGAGCTGCTGGCGGCGACGCTCGGCAGCCATGGCGCCGAGCGCGAGATCTCGGAGCTCGTAGATGTCGCGACCAAGATCCGCGGCGCGCGCACGCGCACCGAGATCGCGGTCGCCGCGGCGCAAGCGATGCGGATCCTGATGCAGGCGCAGGCGCTCGCGCCGCAAGCGGAAGAAGAGAACAAGCCTTCGCGCAGCGAGCGACGCGCCGAAGCGCGCGGGGCCGCGCTGACTCGCCAGCAGACGCGCGCGCTGCAGAGTACGCCGAGCAGCTTGCTCGA
>JAYUYY010000450.1:0-2089 GCA_043752225.1 Sandaracinaceae bacterium
TGCGCGATCGGCTTCGGGCTCTTGGGCTTGCGCTTGGGCCCCAAGCCGAAGGCCGAGCTCCTCGATGCGCGCGAGCGCGATCTCGGCTGCGTAGTACGACGGCACCAGCTGCGCGAGCGCGGTCAGCGGCCCGAGCAAGTACAGCCCGACGAGCACGTAGCCGGACGCGAGCTCGCTGCGCGCCGCGGCTTGCATCGGGAACGCGAACAACAGCGCGCCGAGCAGCACGAGCACGAGCAGCTGGTTGACCGCTTGGCCGAGCAGGTAACGCGAGCGACCTTCGATCTCGTGCTCGAGCATCGCTTCGGTGGTCTCGAGCACGGCTTCGTTCAAGAAGCTGTGGCGCCGCGGCAGATGGAGCTTGAGCTCTTTGGTGCCGCTGCTGAGCGCATGCAGGTGCCCGATCAGCTTGTCCAGCTCGACGCGGTGCAGCGCGATCGAACGCCGCGCCCGAGTCGACATGAAATGAAAGACGAGCCCGCAGGGCAGGGCGAGCGCCGCAAGGCCGAGCAGCACGACCGGGCTCAAGAACGCGAGGTATGCGACTCCGCCGATCAGGATCGCGGCGTGGATCACCGCCGTCGGCACCATCGTGAGCGCGCTCTCGAGCGTCATCACGTCCTGCGTGAGCACCGCGTGCACGCGCGCGCTGCCAAAGCGCTCGACCTGGCGATACGGCACTGACAACACGCGCCCGATCAGCTTGCGCCGCAGCTCGGTGACGGATTCCTGCGCGCGGTTGCCGAGCACCGTGCCGGAGAAATACGTCGCGAGAATGCGGCCGACGCCGAACCCAACGAACGCCAGCGCGAGCTCGCGCGTGCCGCCTAAGGTGCTCAGTGCGTCCGAGCTCAGCGCGCGATGGATCACCCAAACGAAGCCCGCGCTGAGCACCGAGCTGACCACGCCGAGCGGCGCGAGAAGGAGCGTGCCGGGCCCGGCTTCTTTGAGCAGAAAACGCGCGGTCTTCATGGCTCGCGGGTGTCCAGCTCGCGGGTGTCCAGCTCGCGCGCGTCCAGCTCGCGCGCGTCCAACCAGCCGAGCACGTCTGCCAGCGATTCGACGACGTGCGCGCCGGAGCGCTCGAGCCGCGCGCGGGTTTGATGGCCATGCGCGACCAGCACGCATTCGCAGCCGATCGCGCGCGCGGTCTCGTGATCGTGCAGCGTGTCGCCGATGATGACGACGTTCTCCGGCGCAACGTCGAGCTCACCGATCAGCGCGCGGCCGAGCTCGACCTTGGAGCTCGCGCGCAGATCCGAGAGCCCGCGCGCATGGCGCAAGCGCAGGTCAAGCTTGTAGTGGGCGAGCAGCTTGCAGAGCAGCGCATGCTCCATCGCGGAGAGCACCGACTGGTGCAGCCCGCGCGCTGCGACCTGCTCGAGGATGTCGAGCGCGCCGGTGTGGGGGGCAACGCCCGAGCCTTCGCGATTGAGATGCTCGAGGTAGCGCGCGATGAACGTGGTCGACAGCGCGTCGAAGTCCTCGAGCTCGAAGTCGAAGCCAAGCTCGACGTAGAAGTCGCGCACCGGGAAACCGAAGCAGCCGCGATAGCGCTCGAGCGTCATCGGCGGCAGCGCGCGCTCGGCGAGCAGCGTGTTGACTGTGTCGACGCAACAGCTCACGTCATCGAGCAACGTGCCGTTGAAGTCCCAGATGACGTGGCGGATAGCGGACACGCGGCGGCTCGCGAGGGTCTATGGAATGCGCGCTAGCGCTCGATGAAGCCAGCGATGCGGCTCTCGATCGCGGATACGGCTTCGGGTCCGTGGAACGATGAGGTGAGCGCGACGCGCCCTTCTTTGACGCGGATGTAGCCTTCCTCGCGAAACGCGACGAGCGCGTTTTGCACGAGCGGCTTGCTGATCGATTCGCGCAGCTCGACGTCGCTGCTCAGGAACATCCGGTTGCCGATCGAGAGCGTGCGCTTGATCAGCTCCTTCTCGGTGATCGGGCCCTTGAGCAGCACGCTGAGCCCGCGCGCAGCCACCCGGTAGCCCTCGAGGAAGTTGCGCAGGATCGACGAGTACGTGCGCAGCCAGACCTCGCCGGGCCAATCCTCGCGGCCCGCACCGATGTCGAGCCGCCC
>JAYUYY010000451.1:0-2083 GCA_043752225.1 Sandaracinaceae bacterium
ATCACCTGATCCCGACCTCGCGCGGCGGACCGGATTCCGCCGACAACATCGTGTGGGCGTGTCGCTCGTGCAACAGCTCCAAGGGAGGCAAGGACGTCCTGACGTGGTACCTGCGTCGCGAGGCGTTGTCGTCGATCACCTCATAGCGCGGTGATGTGACGAGTCGCGGCGATCGCGGAGGAGCGCGGCGGGCGATGACGAGTCGAGGCGATCACTCACTCCGGCGCTGATCACCGCGAGCCGCGGCGTCCGCCGACGACGCGTAGCGATCATCGGCGGGACGCTGCGTAGCGATCAGGTCGGCTTCGGGTCCTTGCCCTTCTTCCGCGCGGCGGCCTTCTGCTTCTGACGCTCCTCCGCCTCGCGCAGGCGGTAGCTCTCGCCCTCGATCACTACGACCTCTGCGCGATGCAGAAGCCGGTCGACGAGGGTGACCACGCACGCTGCGTTGGGGAAGGTCGTCGGCCACTCGGCAAACGGCTTGTTCGTCGTGAGGACGATCGAGCGGCCCTTGTCGTAGCGGCGCGAGACGACCTCGAAAAGAAGGTCGGCATGCCTCGCGTCGTACGACAGGTACCCAACTTCATCGATGCAGAGCAGATGCGGTTGCACGTACGCGGTGAGGCGACGCGCGCGTGCAGCGGAGGATTCTTGCTTGATGAGATCGGCGAGCAGATCGCTCGCACTGCGGACGGCGACGGCACGGCCGTCGTAGAGCGCGCGCTGAGCGAGGTTTCGGAGCAGCATCGTTTTGCCGACTCCGTTGGGTCCGAGCATGACGACGTTGGCACCCTCGGCGATGAAGTCGAGCGTAAAGAGGTCGTCGATCTGTGCGCGGTCGACCTTGCGCGGCCACTTCCAGTCGAAGTCCGAGAGCGGTTTGAAGGCGCCGATGCCCGCGATGTGCACGCGATGGGCGAGGCTCCGGCGCGTCTTCTCTTCGTCTTCGATCGTGAGCACCTGCTTGAGCCATGGCGCGTTGCGGATCTCGTCGATGCGCGCGAGCAGGCCGAAGAGACGCAGGCGCTTGAGCGTCATCTCGAGCGTTTCATCCTTGGGCATCGCTGCCTCCGTCGTCGCCGTGCAGGCGGTCGTAGGTCGACAGCGCGTGCGGCCGCACCTGCGCGTTCGCGTGCGCGGCGCTGGTGACCGGCACCGTCAACGCCGGCGCCAAGCCGGCCTCGTAGCGAAGCCGGTCGAGCTCGTGGTGCACCGCGCGGAGGCGGAGCTGGTCGCGGGCGATGACCTCGGCGACGGCGCGCTCGAGCCAATCGGCGCCAACGCGATCGAGCAGCTGCAAGAGACCGGAGGTCACGGCGCCGAGGTTCGCGCCGCGCTCGGCGAGCCGCTCCATCATCGTCCGCGACGATGGCACCGCGGTGAAGAGACGATCGAAGCCGCGGCTCTGATGCGCACGCCGCTTCTCTTCGACCAGTGTCCGCAAGTGATGTTGCTGCTCGATGCGCTGATCGCGATCGAAGGTCCGCGGATGGTCGGCGAGGATCTCCCGGGGCGCCTCGGGATCGATGACACGGACGCGATCCTCGCTCGCGATCACCGTAAGCAGGCGTTCGACGTGCGTGTGCGGCACGCTGTAGTCGTTCTTGTCGAAGCGGATGTACGGCGTCTTGCCGACGCGCACCTCGACTCGCTCCTCAACGGGGAAATCGTCGCCGGGCAGCTCGATCATGCGCGTGCGCTCCTCCACGAAGGCCTCTTCAACGGTGGTCTCCTTTGCGTCGGGCACCCGGCGCTCGCGTGCGATCTCGAGGCACCACGCGCGCGCCTGCTCGTTGAGGTCTCCGATCGAAGTGAAGGAACGCGCGGCAAAAAAGCCTTCGCGTACGTCGCGGATCGCGCGCTCGACGCGGCCTTTCTCGTTCGGGCGATACGGCGCACACGCGCGCGGCTCGAAGCGATAGTGCCCCGCGAGGCCGAGCAGCGTCGGGTGGAAGCGCACCGCATCCCCCTCGCGTTCGAGCACGGCGCTCTTGAGGTTGTCGTAGAGGATCACGCGCGGCACCGCGCCGAAGAAGCGAAACGCTTCGACGTGCCCGCGCAGAAAACTCGGCATCGCCGAGCG
>JAYUYY010000452.1:0-13434 GCA_043752225.1 Sandaracinaceae bacterium
CGCGGCTGCGAGAAAGCGCGGGATGTCCTCGAGGTTGTGCTGACCATCGGCGTCGACTTGCAACGCGTGCGTGTAGCCGAGCTGCGCAGCCGCGCGCAAACCGTCTTTGACCGCGGCACCCTTGCCACCATTGGTCGCGCGGCGATGCACGTGCGCGAGGCCTTGCGCTGCGATCGCGTCAATCGCGCGCGCCGCGTCGGGTCCGCTGCCATCGTCGACTACGACCACGTCGGTGCAATGCTCGCGCACCGCGCGCACCACGCGCTCGATCGTCGCGGGGTTGTCGTACGTCGGGATCAGCACGCAGGCTTTGAGCTCGCTCATGGCGTTGTTCATGGCGTGACCCCCGCGCCGAAGATCATCGAGCCGCTCGAGCAGATCGCACCTTCGTGGAGCAGCGTGAAATCCACGCGACCGTCCGCGAGCCGTACCAGCTCGAGCGCGAGCCATTGGTCGGGCGCGATCGGTCGCTTGAGCTTGAGCCGGCGCACGCGCTGCAGCGCGGGCAGATCGGGCCACGCGCTCTTGGCTTCGCGCACCGCGATCACGCCGAGCTGCACCACGCCTGGCAACACCGGCCAGTGATCGAAGTGACCACGCAAGTACTCGAGCTCGGCGGGCACGCGCAGCTCGATGCGCGCTGCGCTCTCGGAGCGGGTCTCCGCGCCGCGCTCGAGCTCGAGCACGCCGGACTGGGCGCGCGGCTCATCGCCGCTCGGAAACGGCCGCGCGAACAGCTCGAGCAACGCCGCGCGCCGCAGCTTGCCGGTGGGCTCGCGCGGCAGCTCGGCGACGAAGCGAAAGCGCCGCGGCATCGCGATTGGATCGATGTGCTCGAGCAACGCGCTGCGCATCCGCGCGGCGTCCCAGCCATCGCCGACCACCGCGAGCAGGATCTCTTGCGAGCGCGCGCCGCTCACCGCGCGCGCGACCAGCGCCGCATCGCGCACGCCCGGTAGGCCGCGCACCGCGCGTTCGATCGCTGCGAGCGAGACGCGCGTACCGCCGACCTTCACGACATCGTCCGCCCGACCCAAGTGCACGAACGCACTCTCGGAGGTGAGCTCGATGTGATCGTCGCACGCGTGGGGCTGCGCGAGCTCGGGCGCCAAGCGCTGTGAGCTCAAGAGCAGCCGGCCGTCTTCGGCGACCGCGATCTCGACACCGGGAAACGCCGTGTAGGGATCGCGCGGCGCGCGGCGATAGCCGATGCCGCCGGTCTCGGTCGAGCCGAACACTTCGATCGCGCGCAGCTCGAGCCGCGTCACCAAGTCGTTGAACGTGTCCGGTCGCAGCGTCGCGCCGGACGAGAACACACGCGTGAGACCGCCGAGGTCCGCGCGCGCAACGCTCTGCAAACCCTGCAGGTGCGCGGGCACGGCGACCAGCGTATCGATCGCGTGGCGCGCGATCGCGCTCAGCACCGCGTCGGTGTGCAGCGGCGTCTCGCGCGCGAACGCGCCGCCTGCGCGCAGCGGCAAGAGCAATCCGAACAAGAGCCCGTAGATGTGCCGCGGCGGCAGCGTGCATAGCACGCGCTCGATGCCATCCCCGAAGCAGCTCGCGAGCACTTCGACCTCGCCTAGCAACTGGCGCGCGGTCTTCGGCACCGCCGCTTGCTCGCCGGTCGTGCCTGAGGTGTAGAGCGTCACCGCACGCGCATCCGCATCCAGCACGCCGAGCGCGCGCGCGCTCGCGTGCAGTGGTGCCGAGAGCGGAGCGTCGAGCGCGCTGCGCACGTCGATCCCCTTTTCGGCTTCACCGTCGTGCAGCACCGCCGCAATACCGGCGCTCTCCGTCAAGTCGGCGAGCGCGCGCGGGTGATGCGAGGGCGGAAGCGCCGCCGAAAAACCGCTAGACCAGCTCGCCAGCAAGCTCACCGCGAAGCGATAGCGGTCGACGCATGCGATCAAGATCGCAGACTGCGCTTCGGAGCGCTGCGGCATAACTGCGAGCAAGCGCTGCAGGTCCGCCTGAAGCTCCGCTACCGTGCGCGCGCCGTCACCGCCGAGCGCGATCACGCGATCCGCCGGCGCGTGCGCGAGCAGCTCGTAGCGCTGCGGATGGGACTGAGTCTGCGCGCTCATTCGGTCGCCACCTTGGGAGCGAAGCGCGCGAGCACCGCTTGCAGCACGCGATCGATCGGGTTGTTGCCGAAGCGCCCAAAGCGCCGCTTGCGGATCACGTACTCGCTACCGCCGAGCAGACCGATCAACCCGTACGCGACGAGGCCGGTGTAGAGCGCCCAAACCGAGAGCGGCGCAGCCAGCGCGAGCACGCCCGCGATCGTCCCGTTCAACACGAAAAACGCGCTCCACACCTGCGTGACACGCCTGCAGTATGCAACCTCTTCGGCGCTGAGATCGCTCACCTGCATGCGCGCAAAGCGCTCGACGATCGGCGTCTGCGTGCGCAGCGACCCGCTGAACGTCGCGAGCAAGCCGGCATTGATCAGCACCGGCGTCGCGAGCAAGAAGCGGTGGTCGTTGAAGAACGCCGTCAGCGCGAGCAGAGCGGCGACCCACAGGAGGCTCGAGAGCTCACGCCGCTTGGCGATCGCGCTCACGATCAGCAGCGCTGCCAGCACGAGCACCACCGAGCGCGTGCCGAGCGTGGTCAGCCCGTAATACACCGCGAGCGGGTACGCGAGGGCACAGACCATTGCGACGATCGTGAGGACGGTGCGCATACCGCCTTTCGTGATGGCGCCTTCGGGCGGTCGGCATCCGAGCTGCGCCTCTCTACTCGAAACCAGCGGATCAAGCGAGGCGCTTAATCGGCTCGGCTTCTACTTGGGCTGCACGCTTCATGAGCTCCACGTGCACGAGGTCGACGACGTCCGAGATGGTTCGAATCGCCTTGAGCGCGTCCTCTGGAACGCGGCGACCGGTCAGCTCTTGGAGCCGCGCGGCCATGTCGATCGCGTCGATGCTGTCGAGATCGAGATCGTCGATCAGGTGCGACTCGAGCGTGATCTCGGCTTCATCCAGCTCGAACAACTCGGACATCGCGCCGCGCACGTGCGCGAGAATCTCGTCTCTGGACATCAACTTCGGCTCTCCTGCGCGACATAGAGTGCGAGGTTCTTCACGCTCGCAAAGATCTCGCGGTTGCGATCATCGTCCGGCGCGAACTTCACCCCGAAGCGCTTTTCGATGGCCATCGCCAGCTCGAGCGCGTCGATCGAGTCGAGGCCTAGCCCCTCGACGAACAGAGGCGCGCTCGATTCGATCTCAGCAGGAGTTACGTCATCCAACATCAAGGATTCGACGATCAGCTCCTTGAGCTTCTGTTCTAACGCCTCCATGAATCCTACTTCTGCCGCAGCTTCACGCGTCGGCCGGGCCGAATACCATGCGGCCACACCCACCGCAATCCGCGGATTCTGCAGCCGCGAAGGCGCAAACTACAGACCGATACCGCGTTCGGCTTCGACTCGCGCCGTACCGTAAAACGAGCCAATCTCGACCGCCCTTTTCTGAAAGCTGGCCGTAAGGCCGGAGATGAGAACGCTCCTCTGTCGCGCGCCCATGGCTACTCTTCGACAAGCAGCACGCATCGCGCTCGCGGCCTTGGCGTTTCTAAGCTTTGGCTTGGGAGGAGCGCTGCTGTCGTGGGTCGTGCTGCCGATCGCATCGTGCGATTTCGATCGCACGCGCCGGCATCGCCGCTGTCAAAAGCTCGTGCAGGGCGCGTTCGTGTTGTTTCACGACTACATGCGCCTATGCGGCTTGGTGCATTACGACCCGCGGCTCGCACCGCGCGCGTTGCCCGAAGGTGCGTGCGTGCTGGTGACGAATCACCCGACACTGATCGACGTGAGCGCGCTGTGCGCCGCCTACGGTCAGCTTTACGTGGTGGTGAAGAGCTCGCTGTTTCGCAACCCGCTGCTCGGGCCGCTGCTCGTGCTCTGCGGTCATATCCAGAGCCGCAAGAACAGCTTCGGCACGCCGAACGACGTCGTCTCGCAAGCGGTCGAGCGCTTGCAGCGCGGTCAGCGCGTGTTGATGTTCCCGGAGGGCAGTCGCTCGCTCGCCACCGGCATGCGGCGCTTTCACGCGGGGGCGTTTAGCGCGGCGCGTGAAGCCGGCGTGCCGCTCGTACCGGCTGCGATCCGCGCGCATCCGCCGGGCCTTCGAAAAGGCCAGGCCTGGTACGACATTCCGGTCGAGCCGATCCAATGGTCGGTCGAGTTTCTCGCGCCGATCGCGATCGCGGCAGGCTCGACTCCGCGCGATCTGTCTTCCGCCGCGCGCGCGCAGATCGAGCGCGCGCTGAGCGTCGAGCACGCTTCTTGAGCGTTAGAGCGCTCTAGAAAACGATCCGCGCAGGCTCGGGCTCGAGCGCGGACAAGACGTGCGTCTTGTCCTTGCGAACGCGGTGCGTGATCGCGAAGCGCTGAGCTGCAACACGCGTGCGCTCGGGCTCGACGCACACGCTGACCAGCGGACCGAACGAGCCTTGCGCGTTCACTTCGGTGAGCAACACGAGCGTGCAGTCGTGCTCGCGCGCGAGGCCGAGCAAGCGACCTTGAAACGCCAAATCCTGGCGTAGCCCATTTTGACTAATCTTGTTGTGGCTCAGCCGGGCCTGATTCGAGCAAGCGCCGACCAGATCGAGCACCACGAAGCCAAAGCCGCCCGAGCGCAACAAGAGCTCTGCAGCTTTTCCGATGCCATGCGCGCCCACGCTCTTGGGCACTTGCACGATGATCAGCGCGTCGAGATCGATCTCGTTCGCAGCGAGGTCGGGTGGGTAGAGCGTGCCGCCAGCGAGCTGCACCCACGCCGCGGTTTCACCCTCGCGTTGCGCGTGCCGCAGACACGCGACCGCCGTGGTCATCTGACCGCCGCCGCGCGCGGTCGTGATCTCGATCAAGCGGCCGCGCGGCAGCTGCTCTGCGAACGGCCGAGCCTCCTGCTCGAGCCGTTTCCACTCGAGCACGTTGCCAACTGACTGCGGTGCCCAGGCTGACATCGGTCGTCCACGATGACTGTTCGTATGTTCAGCGTCAAGGTATTCGGCGGAGCAGGGAGAGAGAGATGAACCGCCAAGGACGCCAAGGACGCCAAGGGGAGAGAAGATTAGCTTCGGTAATTCCAGGCTCTACGGGCGTTCGCAGGCCCAGAGCGCGGTGAGCTGCTCGAAGCGGCCGCAGCTCATCTCGGAGCCGTCGTATTTGCATTCGAAGGGCGGTGGCGAGCCCGCGCCGTCCTTAGTCGCGCAGCGCAGCTCGAGCGCGAAGCGATTCGGATCGCCGGCCGCCTTGAACATGATCAGCGCGCCGGGGCGGCGCTTGGCCGGCGCATCGGCCTGGAGATCGAGCGAGGGGGTGATGCGCGTATCCGACTCGAAGCCGATGCGGCCGTGGCGAACGGTGAGCACGGCGCCGCGGAACAGCGCGCGCCCGCGGATCACCGACAGCTCACCGCGCGCGCCGAGCTTGGTATCGGTGCCCACGATCCGAAACGGCTCATCGCCCGAGACGCCGAGCTCGACGTCGAGGAAGTCATTGCGCACGAGCAACGGGACCGCGTGCTCCAAGCTCAAGTCGAGCGCGAGCGTCGGTGCACGTGAAGACGGCGCGACGCGCCCGATCGCGAGCACCGCTTCCGGCAGCTGCACGTGGCGCGCGTAGAGCAAGCGCGTGAGCTTCACGCGCCCCGAGAGCTTCGGCAGCGCTTGCTCGCCGCGCGCCGCTTGCTCGCTGCGCGACCATCTCAGCGCGGTGTCGGCGTCGAGCTCGAATTGAAAGCGCTCTTGCGGCTCGAACGACAGGTGCCGCGCCGCGAGCGAGAGGTCGACGGCGCTCGCTGAGAAGCCCGCGAGCGTGAGCGTTCCATTCAGCGTCAGCGTGCCGGTGCCGAACGCGCCGGCGATCTCGTGAAAGCGCAGCGCACCGCCTTCGAGCGTCACGTGGCCGTCGAGCTTGCGCCACGGCGTCTGCTCGGGACCGAGCGCCATCTCGACCGCGCGCGGATCGGCGCGACCGGTCAGCTTGATCGAGTCGAGCGTGCCCGCGAGCTTGAGCGCGACCGCGAGCTTGCCTTCGACCGCACCGACGTACGGCGCGCTCACGAGCAAAGGCCCGAGCGGGAGCTCTGCGCTCGCTTCGAGATCGAGCGCGCGATCGAGTCCGATGCTGCCGTGCAACGCCCAACGCGAGCTTTCATCGGCGAGCGTGACGCCGCTGAGCTCGATGCGGCCTTTGCGCAGGGCGATCGGAAATGCCGCGCTCGAGAGCGAGAGGGCTCCGTAGCCGAGCGCGAGCGCGCTCACCTCACCTGTGCCTTCGATCGAGCTCAGGTCATCGAGACGACCGCTCTTGATCTGGAGCCGTGCCGAGAGCCGGCCATGCGCAGCGCCCGCGTGCTCGAGCTTGGGCAGCGACGCGCTCAGATCGATCTCGCGCAATTCGACCGTGCCGGTGATCGAAGGCTCGCCCGCGAGCACGAGCACGACATCCGCGTGCGCCTTTTCGCGGGCGCGCTTCGGCGTGACGTGCGCGGTGACCTCCGGCGCAGCGACCGTCCCGAGCACTGCGCCTTCACCGACCAGCTCGAGCCCTTGCCACACCGCCGCGCCCTTCGCCGTCAGCTCGAGCGCACCGGCATCGCTGAGCTTGCCGCGGGCCGCGAGCGTTGCACCTTTCGAGCTCAGCTCGAGCGAATCGATCGAACGCGCGGTGATGCTCTGCTCACTCCAGACGAAGCTGCACGTGAGCTGGCCCTGGTCGAAGCGATGCCCTGCGATCTCGACTTCGCTCAGCTCGAGTTGCGCGCGAACGCTGAGATTTTTTTCGCCTTTTGCAGCGAGCTGAAGCACGCCGCTCGCGCGTCCCGGCAGGCCGAGCGCGCGCTGCAGGTCGAGCGACTCGACGCGGGCGCTGCCGATCGGGCGCAGCGCATCGAGCGTACCGAGCGCGAGCGTCTCCGCGGTCCAGCGCTCCGCGCCGCGCTCTACGTACACATCGCGCGCGACCAAGCCCGAGTCGCCGTTCGTGAGCTTGGCGCGCAGGCGCTCGAGCGGCTTCTGCTGGACCGACGCGTCGTGCAGGTCGAGCTCGAGCGACACGTCGCTCGGGCTCACGTGCAGCACGACGCGGCCTTTACCTGCGAGCGTTTGGCTAGAGCTCGGGCTCGGGCTGGAGGTCATGAACGCGGCGAGCGGCAATGCGGCGACCTCGACGTCGGCGCCGGAGACCATCAGGTCGTAGCTCGGCGCGGCGGCGCTCATGGACTGAAAGCGCGCGTGGCCGATGAGCGCGCTCGCGCCGAAGCCGATCCGCGCATCCTTCAGCTCGACGTGTGTTGGGTCCCAGCTCACCGCGCTCTCGAGCGCGAACGAGATCGCCGGCTGCGTGTCGCGCGTGCGCTCCGAGGTCAGGACGGCACCGCTCGGTTGTGAGCGCAAGCGCCCGGTCATGCCGGCAGTCTGCTGATCGAGCGTGAGGTCGACGCCTTCGAGATCGAAGTTGCCCGCACCCTCTGTGTGCACGTGCAAGCGCAGCCCGTTCGCCGCGATGTGTGCGGGCAAGCGCGAATGCAAACGCGCCATGTCGATCGCGCGCGCCACCGATCCGGCCGGGCTCTGCGCGCGCAGATCGATCGTCAGCTCCGCGCCTTCAATCACCGCGCGCTCGATCCGGGTGCGGCCGCGCAAGAGCTCGCCGACGTCCAGGTGGAGCGTCGCAGCACGCGCTACCAGCACCGGCTCGGCGCCAGCCGCGGCGCGCAGCTCGACGTGCTCCGCGCGCCACGTGCCCGATGCGGCCGAGAGCTGCGAGCCACGCACCGAAAGCACGAGCCCGGTCTCACGCTCGAACGCGCGCATGAGCGCCGCGTCATCGGTGCTCGGCGCTGCGCCGCGCAATGCGAAGAACGCACCCGCCACCGCCAGGCCCAACACCGCTGCGACCGCGATCCACCGCGCCGCCTTCGTCTGCAAAAAACCCATCGCTCGCGGTGCTCTAGCACACCCCGCGAAGCGATGGCTCAGCCTGGCTCACGCTGCATGGAGAGGTGTCTCTTGGCTCTCCAAGAAGCCGATAATTTCGTCGCGTAGCGCGTCGTATTGAAGGTGCTCGAGCACCGATCGGCGAGTGCGGGGCCTCGGAAACGGGACCTCGATGATGCCGCCGAGCTTGGCGTTCGGGCCTTGCGTCATCATCGCGATTCGGTCCGACAAGAAGAGCGCCTCGTCGACATCGTGCGTGACCATCAGCGCGGTCTTCTTGTCGATGCGCCACATCTCGATCAGCGCCTCTTGCAGCTCGATGCGCGTCAGCGAGTCGAGCATGCCGAACGGCTCGTCGAGCAAGAGCACGCGCGGGTGGAGCGCGAACGCGCGCGCGAGGCCTACGCGCTGCCGCATACCGGCCGAGAGCTCCGGCGGCTTCTTGTCGAACGCGTCCTCGAGGCCGACCAGCGTCAAGTAGTGCTTGGCGATCGCTTCACGCTCCGCGCTCGACTTGTCGCGAAAGACTTGATCGACGCCGAGCAGCACGTTGTCGAGCGCGCTCAGCCAGTGCAGAAGGCTGGGCGACTGGAACACGACGCCGCGATCCGGGCCGGGACCGGTCACCTCTTTGCCCGCGATGATCACGGCGCCCTCGGTGATCTTCTGCAAGCCCGCGACCATCGACAGCACGGTCGAGGGCGATGTGATTGGCTTGCCGTCGAACAACAGCGTGCCGGCATCGGGCTTGATCAGCCCCGCCATCATCGAGACGAGCGTGGTTTTACCGGCGCCCGAATATCCGACGATCGCGACGAACTCACCACGCTCGATCTCGAGGTTGATGTCGCGGAGCACTGGAGCTCCGCCGTAACCCTTGCGTACGCCTTTCAGCTCCAAGAGGGCCATCGCTTCACCCCGTCGTAAAGCGTGCTTCGACCACGCTCATCATGCGGTCGAGCAAGAACCCGACCAGGCCGATGGTCACGATGCACAGGATCAAGTGCTCGTAGATCAAGCTGTTGTATTCCTGCCAGAGGAAGCCGCCGACACCGGGCGCGCCGGTCAGCATCTCGGAGGCGACGATCACGAGCCACGCGATACCGAGGCTGAGCCGGAAGCCCGTGAACATGTACGGCATTGCCGAAGGCACCATCACCTTGAGCAACATCTTCGTCTTCGAGAGCTGGAGCACGCGCGCGACATTGATGTAGTCCTGCGGGATCGAGCGCACGCCGAGCGCGGTGTTGAGCACGGTCGGCCACATCGAGCACATCGCGATCGTGAAGAGACCGGCCGGCTCGGGCTTTTGGAAAAGCACGAGGCCAAGCGGCAACCACGCGAGCGGCGACACGGGCCGCAAGATCTGGATCATCGGATCGAACGCCTTGCTGAACGTCTTGGAGACGCCCAGCAAGAGCCCGAGCGGAATGCCGATCGCAAGGCCTAATAAGTAGCCCTTGGCCACGCGGACCAGCGAGTACCAGGTGAAGCGCAAGATCCCCTGATCGAGCTCACCACGCTTTTCGAAAGGCTCCACGATGTAGAGCCGACTGACCTCCCAAGTCTTGATCGGGTTCTGCAAGGTCGGCGCGAAGGTCGCGCTCGCGAGTGCCCAGAGCAGCACCACTCCTACAATGCCGAGCATCGGCAACACGAACGTGTCGATCATCTTCGGCCCGAAGCGCTTCATCGTGCTCATGATCAGCTCACCTCTCCATCACGCGGTCAGTTACGGATCGCTCACGCAGGCATGTTGTGAATGGCGAATGACTTTGCGTACGCCTCGGGATCTTTTGGATCGTAGGTGACGCCGTCGAATAGCGTCTCGGGCTCTTCGCTCGGACCGCCGTGCGCATAGCCGAGCTCCTTCATCGCCTCTTCGTAGAGATCACCGCGCATGACCTTCCTCGCGATGCCCTCATAGTCGGGCGCTTCGCTGACCATGTCCCAGCGCCGGAACTGGCTCATCCACCACTTGCCGTACTTGGCTTGCGGGTAATTACAGTTGCGATCGCTGTAGATCATGTAGTTGGAATCTTCCTTCTTGCGACCGTCGCCATAGTCGTAGTGACCTTGCAGGCGGCCGAGGATGATCTCCGGCGGGCAGTTGATGTACGTCGCGCGCCAGACGATCTCCGCTTGCTCAGGGCGGTTCTTCATGTCGTCGAACCAGACGCTCGCTTCATGCAGCACCTTGAGGATCGCCCTGACTGTCTTCGGATTTTTTTCCGCAAAGTCTTCGCGGAACGCGAGCACCTTCTCCGGGTGATCCTTCCACAGCTCTTGCGTGGTCATCGCGGTAAAGCCCATGCCGTCCGCGATCGCGCGCGCGTTCCACGGCTCGCCCACGCAGAAGCCGTCCATCTTGCCGACCTTCATATTCGCCACCATTTGTGGCGGCGGGATCGTGACGAGCGATACGTCTTTGTCGGGGTGAACGCCGCCTGCGGCGAGGTAGTAGCGCATGAACATCGCGTGCGTGCCGGGCGGGAACGTCATCGCGAACGTCATCGGCTCGCCGGCCTTCTTCGCGGCGTCGACGAGTGGCTTGAGCACGGCGGGCTTGTCGCTAACCTTGCCCTTGAGGTCGGCCTTGAGCGTGATCGCTTGGCCGTTACGGTTGAGCAGCCACGGGATCACCATCGCGGTCTTCGGCGCGCCGAGCAGACCCATCGTCGAAGCCAGCGGCATGCCGAGCAGCATGTGCGTCGCTTGAATATCGCCATTGGTGAGCGAATCGCGGATCGCCGCCCAGCTCGCGCCCTTCACGACCGTCGCGTTGATGCCGTACTTCTTGAACATGCCCTTTTCGTGAGCGATCACGATCGGCGAGCAGTCGGTGAGCGCGATCATGCCGAAGCGCACGTCCGGCGTTTCCGGGCCACTGCTCGTCGCCATCTTGGGTGCAGCGGGTGTGCCGATGAGGGCCGAGCAGCATCCCGCAACCGACCGAGCAGTAGCCCGACCGAGTGGTGGCGGTACGCGGTGACGAATCGCATCCGGTGAATGCTGGACAGCTCTGCGAAAAGGGGCTCGCAGAGCCGCACACCGTTCACGTGGACGGTCGCGCCATGTATCCGCTGGAGCGCAAACAAGGCCGGCTGGAGCGCGTCAGCTGGGATCGCGCGCTCGATCGCTTGGTCGACGGCATCCGCGACATCCAGCTGCACCACGGCCGCGAATCGTTCGCGGTGCTCTCGACCGGACAGCTCGTCACCGAAGAATTCTATGCGCTCGGCAAGCTCGTGCAGCTCGGCCTGCGCACGCCCAACTATGATGGAAGCACCGCGCTGTGCATGGCGACCGCGGTCGCGGGCTACAAGCGCAGCTTCGGCAGCGATGGACCGCCCGGCTGCTACGAGGACCTCGGGCTCGCTGACGTGGTGCTGTTGATCGGCGCGAACATCGCCGAGAACCACCCGATGCTCGCGTATCGCTTGTTCCGCGAGCGCTCGCGCAAGCGCACGGTGTTCGCGATCGATCCGCGCGCGACGCCGACCGCACAGCTCTCCGATCTGCATTTGCAGCTCAAGCCGCGCAGCGACATCGCGCTGCTCAACGCCCTTGCGCACCTGATCATCCGCGAAGGCTGGGTCAAAGAGGAGTACGTCGCGGCCCACACCAACGGTTACGCAGAGCTCAAGCGTCACTTGGACGCGTTCGATCCCGCGAGCGTCGAGCGCGCGACAGGCGTGAAGGCGGAGACGCTGCTCGCTGCAGCGCGCGCGATCGGTGCCTCGCCCGCGACGTTCTTCGCCTGGACGATGGGCGTCAATCACAGCACGCAGGGCACCGACACCGTCAACGCGATCAACAACCTGGCGCTGCTCACCGGCAACGTCGGCATTCCGGGTGGCTCACCGTTTTCGATCACCGGTCAGTGCAACGCGATGGGCACGCGCGAGAGCGGCTTCGCGACCGGCTTGCCCGGCTATCGCAAGTTCGAAGACGCCGAGGATCGCGCCGAACTGGCGACGCTCTGGGGGGTCGACGAAAGCATGATCCCGACGCGCCGCGGGCTCGCGTACGCAGACATCATCAACGCGATCATCGCCGGCAAGATCAAAGGTCTGTGGGTGATCGCGACCAACCCGCTGGTCTCGTTCCGGAATCAAAACAAGCTGCGCGATGCGCTCGGGCGACTCGACCTGTTGGTGGTGCAGGACGGCTGCTATCCGACTCCGACCGCGCAGGTCGCGCACTTGGTCTTGCCGAGCGCGCTTTGGGGCGAGAAAGAAGGCACGTTCACCAGCTCCGAGCGGCGCGTGTCGAAGGTCAATCCGGCGGTCAAGCCACCGGGCGAAGCCAAGACCGACTTCGAGATCTTCGTGGCGGTCGCCGAACGGCTCGGAGTCAAGGAGCGTTTGTTTCCAGGGTGGAGCTCGCCGAAAGATGCGTTCGACGAGTGGCGCACGGTCTCCGAAGGCCAGCTCTGCGACTACTCGGGCATCAGCTACGAGCTGCTCGCCGAAGAGTCCGTGCAGTGGCCCTACCCGACAGCCACGGATCGCACACGCCAAGCGCCGGCACGGCTGTACGCCGACGGAAAGTTTCAAACCGAAGACGGCCGCGCGCTGCTGCGCTGCGTGCTGGCGCTCGCGCCGCCCGAAGAGACTAACGACGAGTACCCGTTCATGCTCAACACCGGGCGCACGATGGATCATTGGCAAACACGAACGCGCCTGGGCATGCATGCAGTGCTCGAACGCCGCAAGCCCGAAGCGTGGGTCGAGATCCATCCGATCGATGCGCGCGGGCTCAACGTTCAGAACGACGATCTGGTGTCGCTCTCCAGCCGGCGCGGTCGCGTCGAGCGCCTGCGCGTGCGCATCACCACCGTCGTCAAGCCCGGTCAGCTCTTCGTTCCGTTCCATTTTTTCGAAGCCAACATCAACGCGCTCACGATCGACGCGGTGGACCCGATCTCGCGCGAGCCAAACTTCAAGCAAACCGCGGTGCGCGTGGAGCGCGCCGAAGCGGTCGCTCCGGGCGAAGAGCGCGGCCATCCGCGGGATTCTTGAGGCGGCGAGCGGAGAGAGCTGCGGCGTTCTGCGCAGTCACGTAGCTCGTTCTGGTTGGATACCGGCGCGCGACGCTTGAGTCGCGCGTGTTAAATCGTCGCTACATCGACCCTTGGAACGCTGAGTTAGCGTTTCGGAAACATGGAGTTGTGTACATGAGCGAGGGAACGATGAGTCCGAGCGATTGACGTCGCTGAAGTCCCGACCTTGACCTCCGCTCCGCCGAAGCATCTCACCTCGATCAGCGCCGCAAGCTCCGCGAGCGCGGCGGATCCGCGTACGGATCCGCCCACCGAGTCGCGTACGGACACCCGCGCCAGCCAGCGCGCCGGCCTGAGCGCGCTCGGCGTGCAGGATCGACCCGCGCCGCCGTTCGACTCGGAGGCGACCGAGACCGATCTTCTCTACGTGATCTCGCAGGAGCTGCTCTCGCCCTCCGAGGACTTGAACGCGG
>JAYUYY010000453.1:0-2078 GCA_043752225.1 Sandaracinaceae bacterium
GTTCAGGCCCGAAGGGCGATCCGACCGGCCAAGTGGCGTGGGTCAATCTGCGCAACATGGCGGTCTCGCTGGGCCAAACCGAAGAGGTACGTCGCCTCGGCGAAGACCTCGCAAAGCGCCAGTGCACGTTCTCGAGCGATGGAACCGCGATTGCGGCAGCCGACTGCACCAAGCCCGAGAACAAGGACAAGCCGGTCTGTGTAGCGGGCCAAGACCTGACCAATTTGCGCTATCGCGATGCGGTCGCGGTATTCGCGCGCGCCGAGACCAGCAGCGGTGAAGAGCAGCGCTTGCTCTACGAGCGTGCCGCCACGGAGCTGGTCAAGGCGGTCAACGACGAACCGAACCATCCGCAAGCCCCGCTTGCGCTGGAAAAGGCAGCCATCGCGCTCGAGCGTACGAGCCGCTTCGAATCGGCCGGCCGCTTGTATCAGCGCATCCTCGACGAGGTCGGTCCTCGCAAGGGCGCAACCGACGAAGAGCAGGCGGCGCTCGACGCGATCATGGCGAACGCCTACTTCCGGCTCGCGTACAACGCGAACCGCTTCTTCGACTACGAACGCGCGGTCGAGAGCTATCGCACGCTCGCCGATTCACCGCGCTTCGCGAAATCGACCGCGCCCCAGATGCGTGAGTGGCGCGAGGGCTCGCTGATCAACGCTGCGAAGATCCTCGAATACGAGCAGCGCTACGATCGCGCGGCCGAGTACTACAAACGCGCTTCCGATAGCGTGAGCGATCCCGCGGAGCAGATGGCCGCGCGTTACCGCTACGCAGAGATGACGTTCAAGCTGAAGCAGTGGAGCCGCTCGATGACCGAAATGCGCGCGTTCATCGCGCGCTACAAGAGCGACAAGGCGGCAGGCGAGCTGGTCGTTCAGGCCTATTACCGAATCGCCGAAGCGCAAAAAGCGCTTAACCGCACGCGCGACTACAACGCGGCGTTGGCCGATGTCGTCGCCGCCTACGCGCGGTCCGGACAAACCGCGGGCTCGTACGCAGCGGAGTACGCGGCACAAGCTCAGTTCGAGCTCGTCGATCCAAGCAGTCGCTCGTTCGAAGGCTTCGCGATCACGGCGGGTCGCCCCGCGACGCTCGATGCGTACGTCAAGAACGTGAGCGCGCAGATCGACTCGGGCAGCCGCGAAGCCAGGGCGAAGGCCGAGGCGTACAACGTGATTCCGCCGTATCGGCGTCCGACCTGGACGATCGCAGCCTTCGTGCGTCAGGGTCGCATCTACGAAATCCTCGCGCGGGCCGTGCTCGGCACACCGTTCGTGGTTCCTGCGGATCTCAAGAAGAAGATGAACGGCCTGCCGAAGGAATCGCAGGACGAGATCAAGGTTCAGGTCGAGGACCGGATGCGTCAGGTGCTCGACGCCGCGACGCGTCCGATCGAATGCCTTGCGGTCGCGCGCTACGCGCTCGCAGCGCGCGCGGCTCGCGCCGGTAGCATCGATGACGCGCACACGCGTGAAGCGTTCGATCGCATCAACGCGTACGGCGATGAACGAATCGCCGAGTGCGTGGCTCAAGCAGCCGCTCAGGACACGACATTCCAAGCGTACGTGCCGGGCGAATTCACACGCGCCCCGCGCGGCAAGAATCTTTCGCTCGCGACGGAGATCTCCCCGCCGCCGCTCATGGGAGGCCAGTGATGCGCGGCGTGCTTCAGGGCTTTGCCCGACCTATGGATCGCGCTTCTTGGTGGCTCGTCGTGTGCGTCGCTTGCGCGCTCTGCACGCAGGCCTGCTGCGAGAAGAAATCGAAGGCCGCAGCTGCAGCACCGAAGCAACGTTCGTGGGGCGGCGAGGTCGTCGATGAGACCGACGGTCTCGCGAAGCCGGCGACGACGGGCAGCACACCGCAAGCCGGCGCGAAAGTGACGGAAGGCCCGGTGCGAACCGGCGAAGATTTTCGACCCGTCGTTCCTAATGCGCCGCCGGTGCAGACCGAGACCAAAGAGGTCGCCGCGGCCAAAGGCCCGAGCCCGTGGGGCGCGCCTGACTCCGAGAGTGGCCGACCGTTGCCGACCAGGCCGAAGCCGAACAGCAAGGCGCTTCAAGAGATTCGCGACG
>JAYUYY010000454.1:0-5578 GCA_043752225.1 Sandaracinaceae bacterium
CGCGCGCACGCGTTGTCCGGCGCGCAGAGCCAAGACTTTGCGAGCGCATCGAGCGCGAGTGCAGCGCCGCGGCTCGTGCCCGCTTCGACACCCTTGATGGTCTCCGGCTTCGACGAGCGCGTCGTGAGCTTGCTCGACGCAGAGCTCTCGCGCTTTGGAATGCCCGCGGTCGAAGCCAGCGCCGGCGGTGGAACGAGCAAGCCGACTGCCGGCGCGCACTATGTCGACGGCGGAGCGATCGGCGTGCAGCTGATGCGCGGCGACGCGCAAATCACCGCGATCGGAACCGTCACTCACGTCGCGGGTCAGCGGCTGGTGGCGTTCGGACACCCGATGATGAACGGCGGACAGCCGGCGCTGCCGACCGCGACCGCGCGCGTGCTGCACATCCTCGCGAGCGAGCAGCGCTCGTTCAAGATCGCCGAAGCGCAGGTACCGCTCGGCGCGATGGTGCATGACCGTCAGGCCGCGATCGTGATCGACACCTCGGTCGCACCGGTGCTCGTACCGATGGCGGTGCGCGTGCACGGCGCGACGTTTGCGCCGAAGACCGAGTGGAAGATGGAGCTCGCGAGCCATCGCTTGATGACGCCGATGCTCAGCTTCTCCGCGATCCTCAACGCGCTCAGCGCGACCGTCGCTGAGCAAACCGACGTCGTGTTCGAGGCCAAGAGCCGCGTGCGGATCGCGGGACATGGGACCTTCGAAGTGACGGATGTCGGGTACACGCCGGTCGGCGTCGGCACGCCGAGCGCGATCGGTCAGCTGCGCGTGCTCGACCTCGTGAGCGCGGCGTACATGAACCCGTTCGAGCAAGCGCGCGTCGAGGGCATCGAGATCGACCTGACGCTGCGCTTCGAGCGCGACCTCGTGCAGATCGTCGACGCGATGGTCCCCGCGGGGATCGTCGATCCGGGACGCGACGTGAACGTCTACGTCACGCTGCGGCGCTTTGGCGCTGCGGATGAAACCAAGATCGTTCCGGTCCATGTGCCGATGAGCGCCGCGGGTGAGAAGCTCGAGATCGCGTTCGAGCCCGGCAACCAAGTGCGCCTCGAGCAACCGAAGGCCGACAACCTCGATCAGATCCTGCGCAACTTGCAGGAAGGGTTTTCCGCGACCTCGCTCGTGGTCTCGACCAAGCTGCCGACCCAAGGCTTGTCGCTGCGCGGGCATGTCGTGCGCAACCTGCCCGGCTCGATGCTCGACACGCTGCAAAGCACCGCCGAGAGTGATTCACCGACCGCGTTCGCCACGCAGGCGCGCACCGAAATCCCGATGGCTGCGGTGGTCACGGGCTCGGCGCGCGTGAAGCTCGAAGTCCGTGCCGAGCCGCTGCACTAGTTGTGTGGCTGCTGCACCCGTTGCTGCCAGAGGCTGATTCAGATGACGTCACTTCGTGCTCTTTTCACGAGTCTTACTTTGCGCGGAACGCGCTCGTCTCGGTTCGTTACGTGTCTCGCGATCGCGGCCGCATGCGCGAGCCTGACGAGCCTTTCGGCTTACGCGATCGGCACGCGCTACTTTTCGATCGACAGCGCTGCGGTGCTCTCGGATGGAAAGCTCGAAGGCACCGCGGTGCTCTCGAGCGGCTCGGTCGTACCGAGCGTGCAGACGCGCCGCATCGCGCTCGACAGCTCTCCGATCGCACGCAGCTTGCTCGTGCTGAAGGACGGCAGCGCCTTCATCGGCACCGGCAATAGCGGCAAGATCTGGAAGCTCACCGGTGACACGGCCGCGGTGTTCGCGGAGACCGGCGAGCTGATGATCACGTCGCTCGCGATGGACGCGGCGGGCACGCTCTACGCGGGCACGATGCCAAAGGGCAAAGTGCTGACGATCGATGCTAAGGGCAAGAGCACGGAGCTGATCGCGCTGCCTGGCGCGGAGCACGTCGCCGCGCTCGCGATCGATGAGAAGAAGAAGCTGCTTTACGCGGCGACCGGGCCCGAAGGAAAGATCTTCGCGATCTCGCTCGGCGCAAAGCCCGCGGGCAAAGACGCCAAGCCGAAGGTCGATGTGTTCTACGACAGCGACGCGAGCCACATCATGTCGCTCGCGCTCGGCGACGACGGCGCGCTCTACGCAGGCACGAGCGATGAAGCCTGGCTCGTGCGCTTGACCGCGCCCGGTCGCGCAGAAGCACTGTTCGATTTCGAAGGCAACGAGATCACGTCGATCGCGCTGCAGGGCAAGCAGATCGCGGTTGCGGCCAATAACTTCCCGAAGGCCGCGGCGACACCGAAGAAGAACAACGACACGCCCCGCGACAACCAAAAGACCGAGGACAAGACCGAGGCGCCCAAAGACGAATCGCGTCCGGGCAAAGGTCAGCTCTGGGTGATCACCCCCGGTGAGCGCAGCCGCAAGCTGTTCAGCTCCGAGCAGGGCCACATCACCGCGGTGCAGTGGTCGCAAGACGGCGCGGTCTACGCAGCGACCGGCAAGGAAGGTCAGATCCATCGCGTCGAGCTCGACGGTCGCAGCGCGCTGTGGGTCGACGTCGACGAGCGCCAAGTGCTCGCGATCGATCTGCGCGCAGCGCAGCCGATGTTCATCACGTCGGATGCGGGCGCGGTGTATCGCGTGCTTGCGAGCGGCGCGCAGAGCGGCAAAGACGCGCTGTGGACGAGCAAGGTGCTCGACGCGCAGTTCCGCTCGCGCTTCGGCGAGCTGACGTTCCGCAAGCGCGGCGGCGTGCGCTTCCAAACCCGCTCGGGCAGCACCGAGAAGCCGGATGCGACCTGGAGCGATTGGTCGGGCGATCTCGACAAGCCGGGCCCGATCCGCAGCCCCGCAGCGCGGTTCTTACAGATTCGCGCCAAGCTTGCGACAGCTGGCCTGGACGCGACCACCAAAGAAGCCAGCGAGCTCTACGCGGTCACCGCGTACTACCTGCCGCTCAACCAAGCCGCGCAGGTCCAAGACATCACGGTCAAGCCCAAGGTCGGCAAGCCGAAGGACGACGGCACGATTGAGCCGACGAGCCTCTACGCGCTCGAGTGGAAGATCGAGAACCCCGACAACGATCGCTTGCGCTATCGCCTGACGTTTCGCCCCGAAGGCGAGCCGCGCGGTCGAGCGATCTTGCGCGAGAGCGACGTGCTCACGAAGACCAGCTACGACTGGGAGACTGAGTCGATCCCGGACGGCTACTACCGGATCGCGATCGAAGCGAGCGATGAGCTCGAGAGCCCGCAAGACGCCGTGCTCAAGACCGTCACCGAGTCCGAGCCGTTCTTGGTCGACAACCACAAGCCGAGCGTCGAAGGGCTCGTGTTCGCGAACGGACACTTGCGCGGCGTCGCGCGCGACGTGCCCGGCCCGCTGACCAAGCTGGAGCGCGCGATCGACGGCGGCGAGCAAGTGCCGTTCTTCCCGAGCGACGAGATCCTCGATACCGCTCAGGAGTCGTTCGACCTCGTGCTGCCGAAGCTCGAGCCAGGCCGCCATGTGCTCGCGGTCCGCGCGACCGACAGCCGCGGCAACCGCGGGAGCGCCGAGCTGTGGGTCACGGTGCCGTAGAGAGTGCGGCGGGTTAGCTAAGACATCGCGATGGGCGGTACGAAGCCGCCGACGATCTCGCCTACGCGCTGCGCGAAGTCGATCGGCGTGCGGTCCTCGAGGTACGGCCCGATCACCTGCATGCCGACCGGCAAGCCGTTCGCGGTGCGTCCGACGGGCACGACCGTCGCGGGCAGGTAGCAGCTCGTCGCCATCGAGATCCAGCCCAGCAAGTCGGTGTACGGGCGCGGCTCGCCGTTGATCGCGATCGAGCGCGTGACCACCGTGCCTGCATGGTCGTGCGGGATCGCCGCGGTCCCGGCCACCGGACACAGCATCACGTCGTAGCGCTCGAAGAAGCTCGCCCAACGCGCGCGCTGCTTGGTGCGGCGCTCGTTGGCGCGGACCCACGTCGCATGCCGAGCGGTGGCAGTACGCGCAAAGCGCGCGAAGCCGGGCTGACCTTCTTGGGTCGCGGCGAGCGCGATCTGATCGAGCAGCGCATCGGGCCAGCCGGAAGCCAAGACCGGATTGAGCAGCGCGTAATACGTGTCGAACATCTCCGCGAGCGTGAGCTCGGGGCGCGCATTGCGATCGACGTTCGCGCCGGCGCTCTCGATCGCTCGCACCGCATCGTCGAGCACGCGCGTGACCTCGGCGTCGACCGGAAACTCAGCGTCTTCCAGCCACACGCCGACGCGGTAGTCGCGCAGCGCTTGCTTGCGCGCTTCGGGCAGCTCGAAGCGATACGCGCGCGCGTGCGCAGCGTCGGGCCCTGCCAGCACATCGAGCGCGAGCCCGAGGTCCTGCGCCGAGCGCGCGAGCGGGCCGCACACGCTCAGATCGCACTCCGCGAGCGCGCCGGGCGCCGCGGGAATGTGCCCGAGCTGCGGCACGATCCCGAACGTCGGCTTGTGCCCATAGACGCCCGTCCAGTTGGCGGGCGTGCGGATCGATCCGCCGATGTCGCTGCCGAGCTCGAGCGCGGTGAAGCCGCAGGCGACCGCGACCGCCGCACCGCCCGAGGAGCCGCCGGGAGTGCGCGTGAGATCGTGCGGGTTGCGCGTCACGCCGAAGATGTCGTTGAAGCTCTGCATGTCGCCGCAGAACGCCGGCACGTTGGTTTTCGCGAACACCACCGCGCCCGCATCGACCAATCGCTGCACGGCGAGCGCGTTGCTCTTGGGCACGTGATTCGCCCAAGGCTTCGCGCCCGAGGTCGTGCGCAGGCCCGCGGTCTCGTACGCGTCTTTGATCGTCATCGGCAGGCCGTGCAGCGGACCTCGCGGGCCGCTCTTGACCAGCGCCTCGTCGAGCGCGAGCGCTGCGGCTTGCGCGCGTTCCACGTCGAGCGTGACCACCGCGTTGAGCGCGGGATTGTGGCGCTCGATGCGCTGCACGTAGAACGCGAGCAGCTCGCGGCTCGAGAGCTTGCGAGCTCGGATCAGCGCTGCGAGCTCGGTTGCGGTCTTGGTGGCCAGCTCTTCCATGCGTGTGGTTCTACACCGAAACAAAACGCCCCGAGCTCAGAGAGCTCGAGGCGTGAGTGTTGCGCAGCAATGTCAGCTGCGACTACGGGCGCACTTCGGAGAACTGCGCAGCGATCGTGTCGAAGTCAGCGCCGTCGATGTAGCTCTGGTAGCGCGGGTCGCCGTTCAGGTGCACTTGGTACCAAGCCAGCGCCAGCGCTCCGATGATGTCGTGGTGCATGCCGCCGTTGATGCCCATGAAGTGATCGCCACCGTTGACGACCGCGAGCATCTTGACCGTGTCCGCCGCCAAGCTCTCGTACGAGGGGATGGAGTGCGCGTTGGGACCGCCGAGCCCATCCGAATCCGCGCTGCCCGCGAGCAACAAGGTCGGTGCTTTGATGTGCGAGAACGTGCCGCCCGGCGAGTGCTCCATCAGACCGACCGCAGCTTGGACGTCCATGCCGAGCGTTCCCGCTGCGTACAAGGCCCCGCCGCCGCCCATCGAGTGTCCTGACACACCGATCGCGTCGACCTTGACCTTGCCCATCAGCGGGCTGCCCGCGCGCGTGTTCTCCGCGCGGATCTTGGCGACGGTCGCGACC
>JAYUYY010000455.1:0-2075 GCA_043752225.1 Sandaracinaceae bacterium
CCGGCGCGCTGGTCGCGCTTCATCGTCGGCTATTACCGGCGCGATCCCGAGCTGCAGATTTTGGTCGAGGGCAAGCTCGGCGGCGCGCGGGCGCAACGCGTGCGGCGGGCGGTGCGCAGCGTGCAAGCCAAGCTCGATGTCGCGGCGAGCACGCCGAAGAAGACGCCGGATGCCGCGCAGGACGATGACGAGATCGACGATCGCGATGGACAGCCGAGCAGCCCGGACGTGCTGCGGCAGCTCAATCGCAGCGTGAAGGTACGCGAGCGCAGGCAGCATGATCTCGCCAAGACGTTCAACGTGGTGCGCGCGAGCCGTGAGATCTTGGTGGTCGAGCGCATCGGGCAAAATGGCCGGCGCGAAGGCTTCGTGATGGATGTGCCGCAGCTGGTCTCGACGATTCAGAGCTGGGTGCTGAGCGCGCAGGGGCTCGATGCGGTGGCGTCGCTGCATACGGGCGTCGTGTTGCAGCCGCGGGCGAAGGGCGTGTACGACTTCACGCATCGGCTGGCTGCGCCGCTCGACTCCGAGCAGGTCTCGCTGCGTTTGTCGCAGCTCGACGATGAGGATGCGAGCAGCGCGCTGTACGGGCTCGCTGCGTTGCTCGCTGCGTCGGCGGTCGTGGGTCTGATCGCGCTCTACCGCATGGTGGCGGTGCAGATCCGTTTTGCCGAGCGCCGCAACAACTTCGTCGCGGCGGTGACGCACGAGCTGAAGACGCCGCTGACGTCGATCCGCATGTACGGCGAGATGCTGCGCGATGGCATGGTGCAAGACGAAGCCACGCGCCACGAGTACTACGCGACGATCACGGCGGAAGGTGAGCGGCTCACGCGGCTGATCAACAACGTGATGGAGCACGCCAAGCTACGCCGCGGTCAACGCACCGCGCATGTCGAGCGCGGCGATGCGGGCACCGTGTTGCGCGAGGTCGTAGAGCTGATGCGGCCGCATATCGAGCGCGAAGGCTTTGCGATGACGCTGGATATCGCGAACGCGTTGCCACCAGTGCGGCTCGACGTGGATGCGCTCAAGCAAGTGCTGTTCAACGTGCTCGACAACGCGCTCAAGTACGGGCGTTCTAATCACAGCGCTGTCGCGCCGGAGCTCCCCTCCGGGTCGCGGAACGCAACGACGCATGCGCTCGAGATCGCGTGTCGCGCGGAGGCGGCGGGCGTCGTGCTCAGCGTGCGCGACTTCGGGCCGGGCGTTCCGCCTGAACAGCTCGCGGCGATCTTCGAGCCGTTCTTTCGCGGCGAAGATGAGCTGACGCGGCGTCAGAAGGGAACGGGGCTCGGGCTCGCCCTGGTGCGCGACCTCGTCGAGCTGATGCACGGCCACGCTCAAGGCCGAAACCGTGCACCAGGCTTCGAGGTTTCGATCACGCTCTCGACATAGAGAGCCGATCAGCTCGCGGCCGGTTCTTTGAAGGGCATCTCGCCGAGATAATCCTTCTTGCCGAGCGCGACGCCGTTATGGCGCAAGATCGAGTACGCGGTCGTCATGTGGAAGTAGAAGTTCGGCAGCATGTGCTGGAGCGCGAACTCCTTGCCGCTGATGTGCTTGCCGTTCCAACGCGGTTGCGAGATGCGGCGCTCCTCGGCACCCGCGAAGTCGGCGGCCGAGTACGTCTGAAGGTATGCGAGCACGGTCTCGACGCGTGCCTTGAGCTCGGGGATCGATTGCTCGGTGTCCGGGTGTGCGGGAGCTTCTTTGCCGGTGAGGCGCGCGACGCCGGTCTTGGCGGTGTCGCATGCGATCTGGATTTGGCGCGCGAACGCGAACTGATCGGGGGCGAGCCGCGCTTGCATCAGGACGGTGGCGTCGAGCTTCTTCTCGGCGGAGAACGCTGCGGCCTTGTCGAGGCAGCGGCTGAGGTTCTGCAACATCTTGCTGATCTGGATAATCGTCAGGTCGTAAATCATGGGGGAATCGCGGTACGCCATCTGCGGGTTCCGCGTCAAGACGGATGCTCGCCAAGTTGGGCGCGCGCGAGCGTTCGCGTAAGCTGCGCGTGATGAAGCGGTTGAGCGTGTTTTTGTGGGCGTTGGCGTGCGCGTCCGGGCTGTTCGTGG